>NZ_CP076256.1:0-63889 GCF_030168915.1 Xanthomonas graminis pv. graminis
TGGTGCGGTCGCTTGTAATACGGACGGACTTTGAACGCTCCCCGGGGGCTTTCAGATAACCCGAAACCGCGCCGACAGATACGCCCATGCGTTGTGCGATCACGCGCACTGACAAGCCTTCTGCCTTGAGGGCTCTGGCCTGCAGCCGCTTGGCCTCGGCCGCATCGAGGTAGGTCTCCCGGTCTACTGCGCCAGCGGCACGCCGCTTGGCCTCATGGCGCTTCCGATCGCGCTCCCTGGCCATGTCTGCACCAATGATGGTGCGCAGCTGCGTCTGCTCGTCGGACGTGATCTGGAAGAGGTTGATGAGGGTGTCATTTTTCGGGGTGTAGAGCGGGGCGAACTCTTTGTCGCCCAATGTGACCTTTTCCCCAGCTTCGTAGGCTTTGGCCTTGCTGTAGAGCGTCATCAGCTCTTTGCTGCGGTAGTTCCACCCGGCATCCAGCTCGCCGGCGAGCGCAGCGGCTTCGTGATACATCTGGCCGCTGTGTGTTGCCCCGGATAGCAGCAGGAAATTGAGACGCCAGAACAGGTGCTGCATCCGCTCACCTTCGCGCACGCCACCGCGCAGCGTGGCTAGCGTTCGAAGATCCTCAAGGCGGTCCCAAGCGAGCTGCCGTCCGGAGAAGCCGCGCAGATTGTCCGACTTGCCACCTGGCAGCAGCTTGAGCTGCTGGCGTTCGCGTCGATCGGCACGGTCCTGGCGTTGCTGCTCGATGGTCCATCTGGCTTTCGGCAGCAGTGCTTCCGCCAGGTACTCGAAGTTGTAGCGGATCGGCAGGCCATCCTGGCCAGCTTCGACGTGCACCACGCGGCAGATGTTGCCGCTTTTGGTGTTTACGGTGTCGACCAGGCGCAGCACGCGCGAAGCATCCTTGGCCTGGGGATCGGCCCCAAGTGGGGCCAGTCGATCGATGAGATAGCGCTGGCAGGCATTCCACCTCGGGAGGGCCTGCCGCGGAATGGTGCCATCCATCAGCCATTTCGCCTGCAGTCCTCGGCCGCTGTAAACCAGGAGCGACGGGGTAGGCAGACCTTCCTCTGCGCAATGAAACAGTGCGGCCGCGGCCAGTTGCTCGGGCGTGCGTCCCGCCGCCCAAGGCTGTCGGTATGTGTCGATATCGGCGAACAGGAGGCCGATGCGCAGCAGATTGACCACGCGCCGGTTGGGCCGCATGAATTCGGCCTGCGTCATCCAGGTGTCGCGCCCCTTGTCGATCATGCTGAGCACGGCCGGCATGTCGGTCAACCTGTGGGACGACTGGCGCTTGTCGCCGTGCTGGTCGACCAGCAGCGAGAAGAAGCCGGTGCGGCCGGCATCGTGATAGGTCTGCGCCTCATCATCGATGCTGAACAGCGCGAGCTGCGCCTGAGATTTCGTGCCCATAACTCTCCGATCGGTGCACGAAATTTCGCGCACACACCCTTGCGTTCCGGAGAGGGGAGCCCTACAATACGAGGTACCAAACGCTCGTATCGGCTGGGACCCATCCCTCCGAACTGATTTGACAAAAGCCCCGCGCCAACGGGGCTTTTGCTTATTTAGCGCCTCGATCTAACGCCAATCAGATCGAGGCGGCAGTTGCCATCAAACGTTCACTATTGTGTCCTCTGTGCTTCATCCACTTTGGTTGAGTGCGCGGGATCCAGCCCACGGTATGGGCAACGAATTCTGAAATCCCGCGCTCCAGCAACAGTGCAGCCGCGCCGTCGAAGCTCTGGAAGTACCTGACGCCTCGGCCGCGAGCCAAGCCGACCACGCGCTTGTCCTGGCCAAGATCCACGATCACGACCAGGCCCTCCCCATCCTCGGACGCACGAATTTCCGCGCCGCGCACAAGGTGGGCGTCGGCGGCTTCCTGCAGGGCTTTGGGCTCGATAGCGATCACGGGCGAATCTCTACACATTGCTGAATCTGAACCAGATCATGCCTTATGCGACGGGAGCGCGCAAGTTATTCAATTTCTCGCGCAGTGACGGACGATGCCTGGGACCTCATTCGGTTGCGCACGCATGAAATGATGGTGTAGCTCCACTTGGAGCCGTAGTCGCTCGACCCGCGCGCATAGCGTTCTGCCAACTCGACCTCATCCATTGTGGGCGCGGGCAGGCCAGCGCGCTCGAAGGCGAGCATTGCAGCGCGGTAGACGGCATCGCGTTCGGCCTTGATCCACTCGGCCACGTCACGCCCCTTGCGCTTGGCTGCCTCATCTTGGAAGGCGTCGTAAATGCTCATCGCAGGTTCGGAACTTGGACGGTACGGATCGTAGGTTTTTTTGGCCATGGCGATTCCAGGCACGTTTGTGTTGACCCTCACGGTATCTGCTGCGCTGCATGCTTCACGCGCAGGATCTCGATGACGCCTGTGCTGGCCAATATCCGATAGAGAACGATGTAGTTCCGGTGCACCACCAGTTCGCGCACGCCGGCAGGCAGACCAGGGCGACCAGGTCGCCCCATCTCCGGGTGCCGCTCGAGCACAAGAGTCTTGTCGTAGATCTCGGCCGCGAAGTCATAGGCGCGCGCCGGG
Source organism: Xanthomonas graminis pv. graminis (assembly GCF_030168915.1). Lineage (NCBI taxonomy): Bacteria > Pseudomonadati > Pseudomonadota > Gammaproteobacteria > Lysobacterales > Lysobacteraceae > Xanthomonas > Xanthomonas graminis. The sequence goes on from NZ_CP076256.1 coordinate 2,531, forward strand.
TTGTCCTCGGCGATGTAGTCGATCACCGCGTCAAGATCATCGAGCGCGAATTGCGTCCATTCGGTCGCAAGAGCCTGCTTGTTCATGCGTCAGGCGCGCTTCTTGCGCGACGCTAGAGTGGGCTGGCCAAGCGCAGCCATCTTGCGATCCAGACGCGCGAGCACATCCGCTTGGGGTACACGCGGCCGGGCATCGTCGATCGCCGCTTGCGTCTCCGTAGCCAGCCAAGCCGTATATGCCGCTGCCTGGTGGGCCTGGCGCATATGCTCGGCGCGGCCGCGGTTGCCGGCGGTTTCTTCCTTCTCCTCTGGATTCCACTCGCTGGCGTCGAAGGACCCGACCGTGATGCCGACGTCGCGCAGCACATTGATCGCCGACGCCGGGTTGCCAAAGCGGCGTGGCTCGGCGCCGCGAGCCTTGGCCAAGACGGCATCGCCGTTGCGTGTCGTGATCTGGACGAGGAAAGCGCCCCCTTGGCCTTTCAAGGTGACGCCGGCGACGCCACCCGCGCTATTGGCGACGCGCAGCTGCTCGATGGTCATGCTCTGCATGGTAGCTCCTTGATTGGATAGGAACAGAATCAAGGAGCATATTGTACGTTTTCAAGGAAATGTACAAGCGTGATTGTTAATCGACCTCGGAGCTGGCTCGATACCGAAGAACCGTTCAGCGGCAGTACGACCCGGTCCGGCTTCGGCCGCTCCTCGCTGTGAGGCGAGCCACTGTCGCGTGGGGATCGGCCGGCCTGGGGACATAGGCGGCGGCCCGCCAGCACTTCCAAGCGTCTGTAGGTCGGGTGCTGCCGGCCTGCAGCAGCCACCGCCGGCGTTGAGCCGGACTCAATTCGCTCCACCAGGTCATGCTGGCGCGCTCGTCCTCGGGGGTCATGATTCCTGCTGCGCCAGGTGAGCGGCCCACACCCGCTTGACATGCGTGGTGCTGCAGCCGGCGAGGTGCGCTGTGTTAGCGATCGTTTCTTTCTTGGATCGAAGGGCGATGATGCGGGCGTGCAAAGCTGGATCGGCACGGCGGCCGCGGTACTTGCCGCGGTCCTTGGCCAGCTCGATGCCCTGACGTTGTCGCTCGCGCCGATCTTCGTAATCGTCGCGAGCCATCTGCAGGGCGATTCGTAGCAATAGCTCCTGCACGGATTCCAAAAGGAGTTCTGCGGCAAGACGATGGTGAGCTGGGCGCACAGGCGTGGTGTGCAGCTTCGACTGATCCAACCGGGCAAGCCTAACCAGAACGCCTACGTGGAGTCGTTCAATGGCCGCCTACGCGATGAGTGCCTCAACGAACATTGGTTCCCGACGCTGCTACACGCGCGCACCGAGATCGAACGTTGGCGCCGGGAATACAACGAGGAGCGTCCAAAGAAGGCCATCGACGGCATGACACCCGCCGACTATGCCAAATACCTGGCCAACACCGATATCATCAACCCCGGACTCTAATCCCTGCTGCTACTCATGACGGGGGGACGTCGCGTCGAGCATAACTGATGGAGTAGGGCATGTTTCGCATCGTGGACATTGAACAGATCGTTTCCAGGGCAAAAGCATCCGGACAAGCTCGTGTGGAAGTAGAAGCGCCTATGCTCAAAAATTATGGAGCCCACGCTGTCGTTCGTCAGGCAACCTGGATGTCGGGGGTCCACAAAGACAAATTCTATGCGTGGCTGCACGTCACGAGTGAGGGTGAGCCGTTCTATGCCGGATGGGGGCGGGGTGATCAGGCGTGGGTAAAGAATGGCGGAAATGCGTGGGAGTGGTTCGTTCGCGAACGGTTGGGCGGTGAGTATGAAGTGGTGGTTTTGGTCGTGAGCCAGGTCAATGAACACGTTGTAAGCATCTTTGAGCAAATGCTTGAGATTTACAGCACCATGCTTCTCAATCAGAGCAACTTCCATCGCGGGATGGACTGCGCCGCGCTCCAAGAAGAGCACGATAAGAAAGCAGCCATACTGCCGTTCTATCAGAAGGTCCGTCAGAAGAAGCCTGCGCGCCAGATCTTTGAAGCTGCCCAACAGGCGCTGGGGATGCAGTACGACCTTGATCCTTGGAGAACTGAGACAGGACGTTTTGGTGAGGTGTTGAAGGCCATGGGCGCATACCAACCCATCAACACATCGTTCATCACGTTCATCGTTGAGTGGCACATTGGGCAAGACGATCTATCAGCGGCGAAAGCAGCCTTAGAAGAGTTCAAGTCCCGCGCTCCTTACCAAGCAAGCCATGATCGCGTTCTCCGTCTCGATAAGCTGGTGGAACAAGAGCGCTTCTTCCGTCGTCCGCAGTGGCTGGATTGAGGGCCGGCAGGACTTAGTCACTGATCAGGGGTGTAGGGGCAGAGCCCCTACGGATAACGCCTCACATGCGCCGACGTCGTCGTGGCCCAATTCAATCTGGCCCACTGGCGAGTTCCCGGCGAACTCTGAGCCATCCCCCTGCCGACCCTCGTCTGCAAGTAATCATCGTGCAGGACTCATGGTTCATCACGGTCGCGAGCCCGAGCGGGCTCGGCTCTACCACCTATTCCACCGGAAGGTTCCCGGCGCGACTTCAATTTGCGCGGCTTCGCGCAACTGTTCCAGCCACCGGCGGCGCTCATCGGACAAACCTCGCGTGAACGCCTCAAATCCATGTCGTTCCGACACCTCGATTGAGGGCCGCTTTTGAGTCCCCCGGAACCTTGATATCCAGACCAACAAATCCTCTATGTGAGCGCGGAAGGGATCGCCAAGTCCATCATCGGCCGATGCCAGCGCCAGCGGCTCGGCCATCCACCCTTCTCGCCAGTAAAGGCCACCGGCGTTGCGGTAAAGCAGGCCCGATAAGCGAGTAGTCCAGCCGCCACCATCCACCTTGCCCCGGGGTTTAAAGGGTTCAACCTGAACCACCAGCAGCGCGGCCGGTTCCAGGCTCATCAATTCCGACAGATACCGAAAACGGCTGTGCTCCCACCTGGAGCACGACGGCTTGCGCGGCTTGGATTGGCGCTTGGTTAAATGCACAGGGAAAACCTGAGTTTCATTTCCCATGACCTTGCTCGCAATGGGCAGCCCATACCCGCTTCACGGTGGTCACACTCGTGCCGGCTAGGCGCGCAGTGTTTGCGATCGTCTCCCCACGACCACGCAACGCGACGATGCGAGCGTGTACAGCCGGATCGGCCGGGCGGCCCCGGTACTTGTCTCTGGCCTTCGCCAGCTCAATGCCCTGACGTTGTCGCTCGCGCCGATCTTCGTAATCGTCGCGAGCCATCTGCAGGGCGATGCGCAGCAGCATATCCTGCATAGATTCGAGCACGACCTTTGCCACACCTTTCGCTTCGGCCGCGACTTCGGAGAAGTCGACGACGCCGGGAACGGCGAGGCGCGCGCCCTTGGCGCGGATAGAAGCCACCAGGCGCTCGGCTTCGACCAACGGCAAGCGGCTGATCCGATCGATCTTTTCCGCAATGACCACTTCGCCCGGCTGCAGATCCTCGATCATGCGCAGCAATTCAGGGCGATCGGCGCGCGCACCAGAAGCCTTCTCACGATAGACGCCGGCGACGTAGAAGCCGGCAGCCTTGGCCTCCTGAACGATCGCGGCCTGTCGCGTGAGGTCTTGTCCATCAGTGCTCACGCGCTGGTAAATCCGAGCAACCTTGAAGGGTTCTGCAGGAGCGCGCGCCATCAAATGCCACTCGCCAGATCGGCGCGGGCAGGAATCACGTCGGACATGGTGGCCTCCTGTGTGGCTTTTTTGGGTATACTCAAAAGTACCATGTTCGTACGGGGTGGTCCAATGATAATTTCCCGATCTAAATGGGCCATCTATTGTGGACCTGGTCTAACGGACCATCGGGCAGCAAAAAGCCCCGCCGAAGCGGGGCTGGTGGACGATCGGTGGCGGTGGCCATCTTCGTAGATAAGCGGCCCTCCGATGGCGCAGACCTTTCCGTCGACGACAGCGCCTTCGCTGTAGGGTTTGCCGTCGAGGTAGCAAATGGCCGTTGGATCCTGCGCGGGCTGCCTGGCGCAGCCGGCGAGCGTTGCGAAACAAGCGAGTACAGTTCCGCGGGATGTGTTCATAGGACGCGCTCCTCTAGCGGCGCATCGTGCCGAACGCGGAAATAATCGAGCTGACCTGCGACTGGTTGTTGTCCGCGCCCGGGCACTGATTCAAGAACTCCTTGCGCGCGTCGCTGGTGGCGCTCTTGCGGAAGTTCCCGTGCTTGAAGACGTTGACGCTGAAGAAGTCGCTGACGGCATTGTCGCAACCACCCGACGTAGATCCTGACGCTGCCATACCAGCCATACAAATCAGGGTTTGGCACGGATCCTTCGCCTGCGCCGTCGTCGCTATCGAACCACCGGCGAGCACAAGGACAGAGAACAACAAAGCGTGTTTCATGGCTTGCTCCTTTTCAGTGATGATGGAACCGACTTAGGGCGTCAGTCAGGCCCTGGATCGTGGCGTGGATGAGGATCAGAGCGAGCGTGATCGCCGCCAGGCCTAGGATGATTTTCGGCTCGCGCCACTGGCTAAACAAGGCGACCGCGGCGCTACCGATGAAAGCGATGATGGCCAGCTGCGCCGCCCATCGCACTGGGCGGCGCAACAAGGCAAGTATGGCCAGCCCTGCACCAGCTGCCAAACCGGACGTGGTACGGCCGACATGGCGTGCCAGCCTGGCGGCAACATGTGCGCCGGGCCGGCTTTCCGTCGCCGGCATCAAGGCAGGGAGAGGGGCCGCACTAGGGCGGCGGCGAGAGGCGAATTTGACGACAGTTCCCATGGTCATTCCTCATCTGCAACCTCGAATTCGGAAAGCTTGCGGCCCGCTTCCAAGTAGCGCCGCAGCCAGTCCGGCCGCTTACCGTGGCCAACCCACGTGTTGAACGGATGGTCAGGATCGCGGTAACGCGCCTTGCCGCGCGGTGCCTTCTCCGCATCGAGCGGCACGAACTCCAGATCCGTTGGCTTCGTCGATTTCTCCTGCTTCACCTTCGGGCGGCCTTTGCCGCGGGCTTCGCTTGACACGAGGGTTTTACCTTATACTATGGGCGTAAGTCATCAAAATTGCAATTCCGACGACAAAACGGGGTTTCGTTGTATGGCAAACGTCAAAGTATGGGTCATTGTTGCAGCTACCCTCACCGGAGCAGCAGGTTCCGTTCAAGCATCAGGACACCCCCCCGTATTGTCGGGATCAGTGCTTGCCCTGGCCAGGCAATGCGCGACGGACGTTCATCCGCTGACGATGGGATATCTTGTTGCCGCAGAGTCCTCCAACAATCGGCTCGCCATCGGCGTCAACGGCAACTACCGACTACCACGACAGCCGGCGACCCATGAAGAGGCTGTTGCGACAATCCGTTGGCTCGCGGAGCGCAATTACAATTTTGATGTCGGTTGGGGTCAAGTTAACTCCCAAAACTTCGCACCTTTAGGGGTCACCGGCGAAGGCCTGCTCGACGGATGCACGAACCTGCGTGCGTCCGCCAAGGTTCTCACCGATTGCTATAAGACCGCTGTCAAGGACGCCGGCGAAGGGCAGGGCGCGCTGCAGCGCGCCTTCAGTTGCTATAACACCGGATCCCAGACGCGCGGTTTCCGAAACGGCTACGTCGGCCGTTTGCTTGCCACCGCAAAACAACTGCATGTGCCAGCGCTCGAGGGCGCTTCCCCCGCCCAAGGTGCCGTCGAAGCAAACAATGCGTCGGCCGCATCCACCAAAGATCAGCCTTCCAAGACAACCGAAGGAACACCGGACGCGTTTGCCCAGGAAGCGGGGGGTGCGTTCGCGGATTCTTCGCCTGGGGCGCTCCGTCCACACCCCCCCCCGGACACACAGGAGACCCAAGATGCGGGTGTTTCTAATTCTTCAACGCCAGCTGGAGGACCTATTCCATAAAGACAGAGTTAAAAGAACGTCGATTCAACGGATGGATGAAAAACAGTGGGTCCCACTGTTTGAGGTGATCGACACGGACGGCCGCACGATTACGTGCTCGCTACGCCTTCAGTCATCAGTCTCGGTTCGGAGCTGGGCAAATTTGACACTGCTGGTCGAATGGCTGCGAGAGAAATTTAGCGTCGAACGTTGCGATCTCTTGCTGAGTGAAAGACCCCCAATTACGGAGAAAACGGATCTATGAACACCCCCAAGCAATACGGCACTGCGGCCGCGACCTTTGGCTTGCTCATGATGTTGTCGGCGACCGCCCAAGCGGCAGGGGGCGTCGACACCGGGTCATCGTCGATGACATCGATGCAGACATGGCTGATGACGTGGATTCCTATCGCGGCCACCATCCTCATCATCGTGTCCGCCATCGCCTGGATCGCGCATCTTCTGCGTCATGACTGGGCCGTGCGTATCGTCATCGGCTTGATTGTGATCGGCTCGGCCTCCTACCTGGTGGGCCTGTTCGGCCTCGGCTGATCCACGACTGGAGAAAAACGATGGCTACCGGGCATAGCGGCCGCTTTCCATTGTTCAAAGGGGCCACGCGTCTGCCAACGTTCGCCGGGGTGCCACGCACGGCATTCCTGGCAACGTTCATGACGTGCGCGACCCTCTTCTTAACGATCCATCTTTGGGCGCTTGCCCTGTTTGCTTTGGCCTGGTTCATCGAATTTTGCATCGCCAAGCACGACGACCGGATCTTCCGCATCATCGCCTTGGCGGTCCGCACCAAGGGCCTAAACCTGATCAATTCGCCATTCACCAAGAAATGGGGAGGTTCCAGCTATTCCCCTATCGACTACGAGGGGCGCTAGACATGGCCGTAACAGCGAGAGAGATCAAGCACGACGAGGCGCTCCGATTCCGCAAGGAACCCTCCCTGAAGAAGTACATCCCCTATTCCTACCACGTCACGGATCACGTCATCAGCACGGTGGGCGGGGAATATTTGAGTGTTTTCAAGATCCGTGGCCGCACGCACAGCTGCGCGTCCAATGCCGACCTGGTCCACTGGCACCGCGACCTCAACCAGATGCTCAAGTCGATCGGCAATGAGCATGTGAAGTTCTGGCAGCACATCCATCATCGCCGCGTTAGCGAGTACAGGCATGCGGAATTTCCTAGCACCTTTGCGCGCATGTTCGATGACAACTACGGCCAATCGTTTTCCGACGTGCCGTTGATGGTCAACGACCTCTATTTGACCGTTCTTTACAACCCTGTCGGGGACCTGACGCAGAAGATGCTGGCCAGGTTCGAGCGCCCCAATGCTGAAGCCCTGCGAGAACTTCAGGCCGACGCATTGGCATCGCTCGAAGAGATCGTGGATCAGCTCATGGGATCGATGCGTCCATATGGCATCGAGCGCTTGGGGATCTACTACCGCGATGAGCGCGGCGCGATCGTCAGTGGTGGCACCGGCGAGATCGAGGGTGACGACGACGATGAAGGCGATCTGCTGGCGGAGGTCGAGATTGCCCCGGCGCAGGCCTCGGCGCCGGAGACGCGACACCAGTATGCGTTCTCTACCGCGCTGGAATGGTTGGGCTTCCTTGCCAACGGGCAGTGGAGCCCGGTACCGGTCTGCAAAGACCGCATTCAGACCTACCTCATGCACAACCGCCCGGTTAGCTCTTTTTGGGGCGACGTGCTGCAGCTGCGCAGCGACGATGAGGTGTTCTACAGCGCAGCGATCGAGGTTCGCGACTACGACGAGGCGACGGAACCCGGTCAGCTCAACACCTTGATGGAAGCCGATTTCGAGTTCGTGCTGACGCAGAGTTTTTGCTGCATGTCGATGCAGGCGGCGCGGACCTTCTTGACCAATCAGCAAAAGTCGATGCTGGAGACGCGCGACCCCAGCCAGTCGCAGATCCACGGCATCACGGCCGCTCGCGATGACGTGGTCTCACGGCGCTTCATCATGGGATGGCACCACCTGACCCTGCATGTCTATGGCCAGACGCCAAAGGAGGCCCAGCAGCGAGCCCGCAAGGCCCGTGTGATGATGAACACCTGCGCGCTGATCGCCTCGCCGGTCGGGCTTGCCTCGGAGGCGGCCTACTTCGCGATGCTGCCGGGCAATCAGGCCTGGATTCCCCGGCCGGTCCCGATCAACAGCTGGAATTTCTTGTCGTTCGCGTCCTTCCACAATTTCATGACCGGCAAACCGGCGAACAACCCCTGGGGGGAGGCCGTCATGCTGTTCAAAACAGTGGCCGGCACGCCGCTGTTCTTCAATTTCCACATGACCCCCGAAGATGAGGATTCGAGAGGTAAGCGGCCACCAGGTAGCACGCTGATCCTCGGCCGTATCGGTTCGGGCAAGACCACCGTGCTGGATGCTTTGCTGACCGAAGCCACGAAGTTTTCCCCACGCATGTTCATATGGGACAAAGACCAGGGCATGTATCCGATGGTGAAGGCTCTGGGCGGGCGCTATACCATCCTGCGCGAGAGCGAGCCGTCTGGCTTTCAGCCGCTGCAGATCGCACCCAACAAGCGTAACATCGCCTTTGCGAAGCGCCTGGTGCGGGTGCTGGCCGAAACCTCCTTGGGCAGCCCGATCGAGCACAGCGACATCGAGGGCATTTCGGCGGCAGTTGAAGCACTCATGGGCGAGGAGAGTCTGATCCCGATTGAACTGCGCAATATGACCACGCTGGTGCAGCAGCTTCCCAACCCTTATCGGACCGGCACGGACGACCGACCAACGCTTGCTGCCCTGCTCAAGCCCTGGACCCGCGATGGTGAGCATGGCTGGCTGTTCGACAACGACCGAGATTTGATCGACGTGACGACGCACGATATCAACGCGTTCGATATTACGGAGTTCATCGTCGGCAAGGACCAGCCCCAGCCGCCGGCGCGCACGCCCATGCTGCTTTATCTGCTGTACCGGGTGCGCGAATCGATCGACGGCTCCCGCGCATGCATCCAGGTCTTCGACGAATTCGCACAGTATCTCGATGACCCGACGATGGATCTCGAGATCAAGCGCGGCGTGAAGACGGACCGCAAGAAAGACTGCCTGTACGTGTTCTCCACCCAGGAGCCGAACGACGCGCTCGAAAGTCGGATTGGCAAGACGATCATGCAGGCGGTGGTGACCAAGATCCTGCTGGAAAATCCCGATGCCGATCCCGACGACTACATCAAGGGATTGAAGCTGACGCCCTCCGAATATCAAGCGCTGGTGACGATCCCCGAGAATTCCCGGCAATTTCTGATCAAGCAGGGGTCGCAGTCGACCCTGGCGCAGATGAAACTGGTTGGCATGGATCGCGAAATCAGCGTGCTTTCCGGCACCCCCGACAACGCCGAACGACTGCGCCGCATCATCGACCAGGAGGGCACAGACGATCCCGATATCTGGCTCCCGAAATATTGGGATGCCGTGCTGGGAGCCAAGACATCGGCTCCCAAGCGCATGTGATGGTTTTGGCCCGGTTGCGAAGGCGACCGGGCTTTCCCGTCTCCGCACAGGGCTGAGACATTCACAACGCAGCACAGGAGAAGCGACATGAAGACGAAACTACTGGCCGCCACGATCGCCGCTGCCTTGGCAGCTCCGCTGGCCCATGCCCAGGTGGTCGTAGAGGATCCCGGGGTGTTGTCTAACACCATCCAGCAGATCAGCTACATGACAAAACAGTTGGCGGAAGCCCAAGCCCAGGTCAGCCAGCTCAAGCAACAATACGAAGCCCTGACCGGTAGTTCCGGCATGGGCAGCCTTCTCCCCAATAGCGCGAGCGAGTTGCGCCAGAACCTGCCGGAGGATTGGACCAAGGTCTATTCGGACGCGATGAACAGTTCCTCGAGCATCACTGGCTCGGCCCGGCAACTGCTGGGTAGGTTCGACGATCAAATCGCCCAGATGGGCCGCGGCGAAGCACTGTCCTTCATTCGCCAGCAGATGCGGGAAAAGGGCGCATACGATCGCGTAATGGCAGAGAACGCCTACAACAATCAAATGCGCGAGCTGCAGGATATCGAGGCACTGACGCGGCAAATCGACAGCACCACCTCGATGAAGCAGATCGCCGATCTCCAGGCACGGATCCAGACCTCGCAAGGCGCAATCCAGGGCGAGAATGCCAAGTTGCAGCTGATGGCCATGTTGCGCGAATCGCAGGACCGCATGCTGCAGTCACAGCAACAAAAGGCCGTTCAGCGCTACACGATCGGCGAAGAGGGTGAATCCTTTACCGCGCCGCAACTGAGTAATTGACAATGAAGAAAGCACTTCTTCTGGTGATCATGTTGCCACTGGCCGCTTGCAACCAGCATTCCGAACGAACCAAATCCTGGTATCTAGAGCACACCGCCGAACGAGAAGCGCGCGTGCGCGAATGCAAGAACGATGCGGCGCAGGAGGCAACGGCCGACTGCCGCAACGCACTCGACGCCAAGGCCCAAGCCGACACATTCGGGACCGGGGCTGCTACTTCGATCAATGTCACCCCGGACCGCAACAAAGGATCGAGTGATGAAACGGATGCAGCAGGCGCGAAAGAGCCAGATCACAGCATCGACGTGACACCTAAGCGGCCCACCAAACCGACTCCGTAACGACAGACGCCCATCATCTGGTGGCAGGTAATTTATGGCATTCGACGCGACAACACAGATTTTCGCCTACATGGACAAAGTGACCAACGAATTCGTTGCGTCGAACCTGCAGACGATCATCACCACCGTGACGCCGCTCGTCGCGTTGGGCCTGACCATAGCACTGATGGTCGAAGGCATTTTTATCATGGCTCGACCAAACGGCGAGCCCCTAACCTATTTGGTACAGAAGTTCGTGCGTTACGCGATCATCATTAGCGTGGCGAGTGCTGGCGGCTGGTACCAAACGAGCTTAGCAAACGTGGCGATGCGGACACCGGATGAGTTCGCCAGCGTGCTCATCGTTGATGGCCAGCAGGGCAATCAGGAGGGCCACATTGCCAGCACTATCGACAAGGCGCTCGATCGGGGACTGACGACAGCGCAGCGGGCTTTCGACAATGCCAGCGTGTGGAGCGGGCCTGGCCTGGCCAGCTTCGCCCTTGGGGTTACCGCGCTGCTTTGCACGGTCCTTATGTGCGGTCTCGGTGCCGGTTTCATTTTGATGGCCAAATTCCTGCTAGGCGTGGCGGTGTGCTTTGGTCCGATTTTCATCTTCTGCCTACTGTTCGAGAGCACGCGCGCACTGTTCACGAAGTGGATAGGCACGATCATCAACTACGGTCTCGTCACGGTCCTGCTGTCGGCGGTCTTCGGGCTGATGATGGCGTTCTATGAAAAAGCGATCGAAGCGGCCTCCAAGGCGAATCCGGACTCTCCCATCCTCGTCCCGATTGTCACCTGTGGGCTGATTACAGTTGTCTCATGGTTCGTCCTCAAGAGAGTGCCGGATATGGCAGAGCGCTGGGGCGATGGCATCTCTGCTGGCATCGGCGGCTTTGGGGGATGGGGAGGCGGAAGTTCGGCTGGCGGCGGCGGCGGCGGCGGCGGCGGCGGCGGCGGCGGCGGCGGCGGCGGCGGCGGCGGAGGCGGCGGCGGAGGCGGGGGTGCTGGCGAGGTGGCTGGCGCGGCCGCCGGATCGGCGGCCGGACCTGCAGGAACGGTGGCAGGTGCAGCGGCTGGATCTGCTGCCGGTGCCGTCGGGAACGAAGCCGGCGAAATGGGCGGGGCAATGACGGGCATGGCGCGCGGATCACGCCGCTAATTGCCACCTACTTTTCAAGTCTAGAAATGGGGCGTATATCATTGAAATTGCAATTTCAATGATATACTTTGTCCTCCCGTAATACAGGAGAAGTTCTCGTGATGCGTTCTCGGTTAGCGGTAGCAATGCTCGTAACGGCCAGTGCTTTGGCGGGATGCAGTACAGCGCCGAAACCACCGCCAGAACCCAACATGTCGCGGCTAGTGCCGGTCAACAAGACCTTGCCGAGTGAGCTTTCTGGCCAGGCTCCTTCTTCGGAAGGGATGAAGGGGAGACAGTAACGATGGGCATATTCAACAAGGGCGCGAGCCCGGCCGCTGTAACCCGCGACACCATCGACCATTACCAACAGGAGCGCCGCGGCCTCGAGGTCGATATCCTTGATGAGGTCCTGCTATCTCGGAAACGGGCTTGGCAGGTGGCCGCCAGCAGCTGGGTGCTGACGGTCGCCTCAATTGGGCTAAGCATGTTCATTGTTCACCGCTATAGCCAACCATTGCCGCAGCACATCCTTTGGCAAGACGGCAAGACCGGCGCGGTTGAGCAGTTGTCGCTGACCAAAGACACTAAGAGCTATGACGAAGTCACCGACTCCTACTGGATTTCGCAGTTCGTCCAGCACTACGAGAGCTACGATTTCAACACTGCGCAAGTGGACTATGACGCTGTCGGGCTGATGGCGTCGCCGGAGGTCGCCGAGCAGTACGTCACGCGCTACAAGTGGGGCACCACCGATGCGATCGACAAGCGCATCGGCGACAGCGAAAACACGCGAGTCCACATCAACTCCGTGATTCTGGACTCGGCCTCCGGGACCGCAACTGTGCGCTTCACGACGACCCGCAAGATACGCCAGCGGCCGACCAGCGAGCCGCCGCAATACTGGATCGCAATCATCGGCTACAAGTTCGAGAAGTCGTTGATGACCGCGAGCCAGAGAAATCTCAATCCGCTTGGTTTGCGCATCACAAGCTATCGCGTGAACTCGGAATCTGCCAACAAAGTGGGAGGGTGACATGAAGCGAAAGATGCTATGCATGGCCCTCGTTACAGCTGTATTCGCAGGCCCGGCTTTCGCTGTGGAGGCACTGCGCAGCTCGCCCTACGATTACCGCATCAAGTCCGCGATCTACAACCCGCAAGACACGGTGGTCATTGATGCTGTGATCGGCCTGGCCACCCACATCACGGTATCGCCGGGCGAACGCTACGTCACCCACGTCTTCGGCGACAGCGAGGCCTGGTCGTTCGCCCATGTGCAGAACAATTTCTTCATCAAGCCCAAGGAGGCACATGGCGACACGAACCTGACGATCGTTACTGACAAGCGGACCTATCACATCCTGCTGCGCTACATCGGCGACTACAAGAGCGGTGCCAAAGGCAAGCAGGAAACCCGCTTCATCCAGACGCCCTGGACGATGCGCCAGGCCACGCTGGAGCTGACCTACACCTATCCGATGGAAGACGCGCGGCGTGCGGTCGCAGCCCGGGAGCAAGCCAAGGTACAGACCGCGCTTGCCGCACCCGAGTTCGCACCGGGCTCCCGCAATTTCAGCTATCAGATGTCGGATGATCCCAAAGCCCAGCCGATCGCGCCGGTCAACGTGTGGGACGACTACCGTTTCACCTATTTCAAGTTCCCTGCCAATGCCGAATTGCCAACGATCTTCGTCGTCGGCGCCGACGGGAAAGAGAGTACGGTGAACGTGCGAACGATCGGGCGCGAACACAACATCATCCAGGCACAGATGGTCGCTCGCGAATGGCGCATACGCTACGGCAAGAAAATGGTGATCGGGCTAATCAACAGTCGGTTTGACCCCAGCCGTGGTGCTAATAGGACAGGAACGGCTGCGCCGAATGTGGAGCGCGTGGAAAAAACGGAGACCAACGACGGGGGTACGCTATGAGCCGGGACGTCAATGTTGACCAAGCCCTGGAGGGTGGTTTCGAGGATGGTCGCGGCGGCTTCAATCGCGGACCGAAGAAGAACATTCCAGGCTTCCGCGCCTTCATCGCACTCATGTGTGTCATAGGTTTGGCTATCGTGGGGTGGATCATCCACTCGCAGCTGAATCGCGATACCAATACGGCGGCGGCGGCGGCGGACAAGGACACGACCCCACGGACGAACACTCTGCCGAGCTACCGGATCACGGATGCCCCAACGTCCACCCAGGCGCCGCCGATCACCCCGACCACGACGGAGCCGCTATCGACGCCCGCCCCGAGCCGTACTGCTCAGAAGGTCCTGACCCCCGAAGAGGAAGCGACCTTGCGCCGCCTGAAAGGCGGCCTTGCTGGCGGTGCGGCTGGCGATTCGCCAGCAGGCCCGGCCAGCACTGCAGGCGAAAAGCCTGGGGATGGGCGCGCACGTCCCAGCGAGGATTCTGCCTCGCTGGCCAGCCGGTTGACTTCCGCTAGCATTGACAGTGCTCGAGCCCGCAGGCTGGCCAATCCGAGCCTTACAATCCCAGCTGGACAGATGATCGCATGTGGCACCAAGACCGAATTGGACACCACCCAGCCCGGCATGGTGTCGTGCCAGGTCTCGCGGGATGTGTACTCGGCCGACAGCAAGGTGCGGCTGATCGACAAGGGCGCGCATGTCGATGGCCAGATCGCGTCAGGCATCAAGGCGGGGCAGAAGCGGGTCTTTGTGCTGTGGACGCGCGTGCGCAATCCCGACAATGTGATTGTGTCGCTCGACAGTCCAGGGACCAACGCGCTCGGCAGCACGGGCATTCCTGGCCAGGTGGATACCCACTTCTGGGAACGCTTCGGCGGTGCCATGTTCATCTCCGTGTTCACAGACGTGGGCGACGCCTTGGTGCAGGTGGCCGCCAACAAGGCCAGCAACGCGCAGACCAGCGTCAATCTCGACAGCACGTCGAACACCTCCGACCAGATGGCGCGCGAAGCCTTGGAAGCGACGATCTCGATCCCGCCCACGCTCTACGCCCAGCAGGGTGAGGCGGTTTCCATCTACGTGGCGCGCGACCTCGATTTCAGCGACGTGTACGACCTGCGTCTTGGATATGGTCGCTGAGGCTTCCGGATGAAGCGCACGATCGACCCCGATACCTCGGTTTGGCTAACGCTCGGCCCACTGAAAGAATACCTCGATGACCCGGAAGTCTTCGAGGTTCGCGTCAATCGGTTCGGCCAGGTCGTGTGCGACACTGCAAGCGGCCGGGTCTTCCACGACAGGCCGGAGGTGACGGCGCGCTATCTGGAAATCCTGACCGACACGCTGCTGCACTACAACGGCCTGGGCCGCAAGCCGATCAACAACGTGCTGCTGCCGGATGGGTCACGAGGCATTATTTGTTGGCCGCCGGCGGTCTTAGAAGGCACCGTGCTGATCGCCATCCGCAAACATCTGGCGGTGAACAAATCGCTCGAGGACCTGCGCGACGAAGGCCGGTTTAGGGGATGGAAGCGGCGATCGCAGGCCGATGCCACTCGACTCGAGCCATTCGAGGAAGAGCTTCTGCAGCTGTTGGCCGAAGAAGACCTGGTCTCTTTTTTTCGGTTGGCCGTGCGCAGCAAGCGCAACATCGCCGTGTCCGGCAAGACCGGCTCCGGCAAGTCCACTTTCACTCGCACCCTGTTGATGGAGGTGCCCGCCGAAGAGCGGGTGCTGCTGATGGAGGACGTGCACGAAGTGGCGTCCGACAAGCAGCTAGAAATCGGCTACATGATGTACGGCTCGCAGGAGGGCCGTGTGTCTGTTTCCGAGTGCCTCAAGGCATGCATGCGCCTGTCGCCCGACCGGATCTTCATGACGGAGTTGCGTGACGACGCGGCGTGGGACTACCTGGCTGGTGCCAATACGGGGCATCCCGGCGGCATCTTCTCGACCCATGCGGACAACGCCGTCGCCACGCCAAGTCGCATCGCCACGCTGGTGAAGGCGTCCGAAGTCGGCCGGCTGCTCGACTACGAAGTCATCATGAAGACGATACATACGACGCTGGATGTGATCGTCCACATGGACAACCGACAGATCACGGAAGTGCTTTATGACCCCCATTTCAAGAAGCAACAGCTGGTCAGCTGAGCGGCGGTCTTACGTCGGCCGCTGCATCCTGGCCATCATGCTGGCCCTGCAGGTGGTGCCAGCGCCGGCGGCTGCAGCCGAAGCTGCTGCCCAGGTCGGGTTTTCGCCAGAGGGCACCGGCCGCAGCCTGGTCCTCGACGTGATCAACACCGCGCGCCGTGAGCTGCGCGTCATGGCCTATTCGTTCACAGCCCCCGATATCGCGCAGGCCTTGATCGCGGCAAAAAAACGCGGTGTCGATGTAATGGTCGTGGTCGACGCGGACCAGAGTCGGCAGAAAAGCCAGGCCGCGGCACTCAACACCTTGGCGATCGCCGGCATCCAGGTGCGGCTCAATGGGCATTACCAAATCATGCACGACAAGGTGATCGTCGCCGATCGCAAGACCGTCCAAACGGGATCTTTCAACTACACACGATCGGCCGAAACAGCCAACAGCGAGAACGTCATCGTGCTGTGGGACGTGCCAGGCTACGCCGGCGAGTTCCTGCAGCACTGGCAATCGCGGTGGGACCAGGCTGCGCCCTATGCACCACCGTATTGAGCACCTGTAAACCTCTCACCAACAGCTGCAGGAACCGGAGGAACTGTATGACAACCACGAACGACAGGGTCATCGCCGTAGCGCCCGAAGACAGCAGTACCGCGCGTAGCGTCTTGCCAGCAGGCTATGTTGGCCCAGCCGCGATGCAGTACGAGGGCCGAAATCTCTCTAAACTATTGAATCTAAAGGCCGATCTTTCCATTTCCGTGTCGGGGACATGAACCCAACGTAGTCCAGATGTTGCATCGCCCGGGCGCATCCGTTAGGCTGGCCTCACCACTCCTCCCTTGTCGCCCCATTCAGTTGGGTAACGGCTTGGGACGAAAAAACCGCCGCAAGGCGGTTTTTTCATGTCTGCAGGAAGCTCCTCGTGACAACCGACAAAGCGACTGCCGTCTACATTGATGGCTACAACTTGTACTACGGGCGCATCCGTGGGACCACATTTAAGTGGCTCGATGTGGTTACTCTGTTTGATCGCCTCCTGCACGACCAAGATCCAACAACCCATCTGCTGCACGTCAGGTATTTCACAGCGCCGGCGCTGGGTAGGTTTGCGACCCACAAGCAGGCATCGGAAACGCAAGCGGCGTATCTGCGCGCGTTAGCACACACCCACCCGCAACGATTCACCACGACATTAGGCAAACACAGCTGGGACAAAGCGGGAACCCTTTTGCCGGAGTTTGTCAGCGGCCAGCCGTATGATCGGGCGCGCCGGGTCCGGGTCTGGAAGCTCGAAGAGAAACAGACCGATGTGAACCTGGCGCTGACCATGTATCGCGATGCTGCGTCGGCGCGCTATCAGCAGCTGGTTGTCTGCTCCAACGATAGCGATATCGAGCCGGTCCTTGCGGCTATCCGCGAAGACTTCCCGGCCATCGTGCTAGGCGTGGTCACGCCACGCAGGCCGCCGATCGATGGTGAATCGGACAGGAGAGTCAGCGTCTCGCTGTCGAGCCGCGCTGACTGGACACGTCAATACATTTTGGATGATGAGCTGGCCGCAGCGCAGCTTCCCGAGCGCGTTCGCAACCCTGGCAGGTCAATCGATAAGCCTGGGCACTGGTGAGTCCTAATCGGGTTAGACTCACCAGTCGCCTGAGGTGTCCGGCAAGGAAATACGCATGACCACTGCAACGTACCTGCAGCTGAGCTCGATCCCAACTTGGCTACCCTATCCAGGTAGGCTTGGCTTATCCTTCGCCCGCGCCGGCACAATCCGGCGCCGGGCGTGAGACCCCGACACGAACAAACAGCCTATGGCGGCTGTGCGCGGGCAGACGCAAGTACGCCATGTTTGCTGCCGCTGTGCCTGAGATTGTTGCCCCGCACGAACGTATCAACGGAATTGCTCACCGCGCAGGCTGCCTGGTCAACCTGCTGATAGCGTTCTACTCGAATGCGAACAGGGACATGGAATTGACCGACGACACCCTCTGCGAGGTTCTGGCTCAGGTGCAGGCCGACTTGATCCGGATCGAAGTGCTGACCAAGAAGCCAGGCTAGCCGCCTAGGCCTACTTCCGGTCCATGCGGGCCGGATTTTGTCTTCTGTTGCCGATTGATCGCATGGGCCGCGAGCTGCTTGATATCGAGTGCGGCCGTCTTGAGGCTGTCGCGGCTCACGGCGCTGGCCAGCTTGCCGGCGTCGTCGGTGTAAATGATCGCCTCGTGGCGTGCCCGGGACACGCCGACGTAGTAGACATCCTTAGTCGTGGTGCGAGAGGTGGTTTCGATATTGATCAAGACCGTGTCGCAGGTCAGGCCCTGCGAGCTATGGACAGTTGAGGCATATGCCAGGGCAACGAACATCGGTGTCGTGGCGTCGAACGTGATCCGGCGGCCGCCCTGCCCCTCCAACTCGATCTCATGCTGGTCGACGCGTTGAACGACAAAGCGGTCGCCGTTGGCAAGATCGAGGTCAGCATTGTTGCGGGTGACCTTCACCTGGTCGCCAACGGCCAGTTCGGTCTGCTCCACGTTGTAGACACTGAGCTTGGGGCAGCGCATCGGCGAGAAATGGATCTGCTGGCCAGCGTCATCGCGCACGGTCAGCCTGTTGCCTGGCCCCGTATCCAGCACCGTGTAGTGTTCGCCACGCTGCAAACCGTTGGCGTAGCTTCGCTCCGGCACGATCACGCTACCTTTCTTGTAGTAACGACTGTGCTGACGCTCGGCCTGGGTCGTGTCCAGGCGATTGAGCAACTTGTACCCCAGCCCCTGCCCTTCCAGGCCAAGGGCTTTTCGCACACCAGCATTCAGCTCCTTGCGGCTCTCGTTGGTGCCCGTAATGATGAGGGTTCGGTCGCGTTCGTGCTTGGGCAACTCGGCGTAGCGCTGAACCATCGCGCTGTATCTCATGTCCGAATCCGGCACCTTCAAAACCTGGCGGATTTGTGCCACGGACTTTTCCGTCTGGCCTTCAGCCGCCAGCTTGACGGCCTCCAGCAGCTGGGGATCCTTCTGCCGGCGAATCTCGACCATGTGGGCGGTGTCCATACCGGCCTTCTGAAGTTGGTCAAAGGGCTTTCCGGCCTCGATTGCCTTGGTTTGTGTGGTGTCGCCGAGAAAGACCGCCCGAGCGCCGTGCGCCTCGATCGTCTTCATGATTTCGAGCATCTGGCGCGCTGGAATAACGCCGGCCTCGTCGACGAAGACCACGCTGTTCGCATCGATCTTCTTGTCCTTGGCTCGCAGGAATGCCTGCACGGTGCGGCTGTCTAACCCGGCTTCCTCCAGCGCCTTCTTCTGCGACCCATAGGGTGCCATCGTGGTGACATGAAAGCCGTTGGCTTCCAGAAGTTCCGCGGCGGCCTTAGTCATGTGGGTCTTGCCAGTACCAGCATATCCCTGGACGCCGATGAAGCGGTTCGCGCTTTCCACAATGTGCTGAACAGCCCGGCGCTGCTCTTCATTCAACGATTTGTCGGCTAGGAAGGCACGCGAGACCTCGGGGGCAATCCGGCTTTCCATCACGCCCCGATTGCGTTGTTCCGTCTGCAGAATGTCCCGCTCCCGCTTCTGCGCGATGTGGGTCGTGAAGCGCGGCTCTTGCTTGTCGAGGCGACCGCTGCGCACCCCCATATCGACCAGCCGGATCGCCTCGGCTTTGGACTTGCCGCTGGCCTGCAGGGTGGCAACCCATTCCTGGCGCGTGAGTGCCGGCCCGGGTTGGCCATCGGCTTTCTTCTTTCCGCCCGGGTTCATGGAGACGTAGACGGGCAGCTCGCGAATGAGGTGGCCAGAGCGGGTAATTCGATCGAGCGCAGCCCGGATGTCTTCGGTCGTCACGCGCCCGAAACCGTGCTTCAAGGCCACGTCCTCAAGTTCCGACTGCTTCACGATCGCATTGCGCTCGGTCAGCGACTTGATCGCGAACTGGACCGCCTTGTCGGCATAGTGCTCGAGCGGTTTTTCGATTTCCTTGGGCGGTAGCCGCTGAGTGCGCTCCTCAACACCATCACGTCCTGTCCCTGCCCATTCGCGGCTATGGAAGTCGATGGCCAGCTCGGCGGCGCGTTTTTGCCATTCCTGCCGGATGGCTGCGCGGTCGACCTCGACCTTGCGCTGGCGCGTGGACAAAGCCGCTTGGTTCTTCTGGGCATGTGTGGCGGTTTCACGGTTTAGGCCCTGGGCAGCCAATGCCGCCTCGATCTGCTGGCTGCGGGCGCTGAACTCGCGGATTTGATGCTCGGTGAAGTGCGCCAGGTCGAAGGTGCCATTGCGCTCATAGCGAAGCGTGAAGCCTGCTTTCTCCAGCTCGCGGGCCAGCTCCGATTTGTAGACGTTACCCAGGTGGCGCAGCGACTTGACGATGCCGTCGCTGGTGAGCGCGCGCCACTGCCCATCGGCACGCTGGGTCAGATTCAGGACAACGGCATGGGTGTGCAGATCGGGATCGAGCGCCCGGGAAGTTTCATGCCGAAACTTCGCTACCACCAGTTTTCCCGTATGTTCGACGCTTGTCTTCTTGCTGGCCGTCGACCTGGCCATCGCCAGGCTTTCCGCCTCGCGCACGGCAGCAGCGACAGCCCGCTCATGGGCCTCAACGATCCGGTGATCGCCGTGAACCAAGGCCTGCAGGGAAACACCCTTGGGGGCGCTGAACGTCAGATCGTAGGCCAGCCGCTCCTTGCGGGCGGCTTCGGTGGTCGGGGGAATGCGGCGCGTGCGGGTGTGCTCATCGATGCGGCCGTCCAGGAGTTCGCCGAAGCGCTTGCGATCGACTTCCCCCTCTAGCCCCAGTGCGGCCGCACCCTCGCCCTGCCATTGCATGGCTGTGCCGTCCTTGGCGTAGTAGTCGTCAGCCCCGTCCGCATAGTAGGAGACGACCTTGCCGACCGACTGGCGCGTGATCACGGTGATATCGATCATGATGAAAACACCCGTTCAGAACGCAGGATGCCTGGCACGGGTTCGGACCGCGTATAGGTCACCGGCTCGGTCTTGTACTTGGCAACCGGCAGACTTCCGGGGAACGCGAGATAGCCTTCAAGGTTGGGCAGAGCCATGATCTCCGCGACCGACACAACGCGCTCGGTCTTGACCTCTTCGTTCTCGCTTCGCGTACCCATCTGACCCCAGCGCCGGCTGGAGCCCTGCTTACGGCGCATGACTTCGTGCTCGCCGAGCGCCTTGGATAGCCGGTCTGCAGTCTTCTCGCCCATGCGTCCGACAGCCATTGCCACGGTGGTGCGGTGGTTGCTAAGCAGGGTCTCGGCCAGCTCCTCGCCGTAGATCCGGACCAGCTGCGTATAGGACTGATAGCCTGTGACGACGCTGAGGCCCTTCTTGCGGCCCTTTGTCAAGGCATCGCCGAGTGTGGGCAACCGGTCGAGCGATTCCAGCTCATCGAGGAAGGTCCAGATGCGCCGATCGTGATCGACCGGCATTCCCAGGACCGACGTGAAGATCGTATCGACCCAGCACGAAATCATCGGATGCAGCGCCTCGCGCATGTTCTCGTCCCAGGTGATGAACAGGTTCCCGCCCTTGGGATCGGCAAGCCAATCGCGCAGGGAGAAAGGACCATCGGGCATTTTCAGGTGGGGCGACAGCTTGTTGGACAGGACGAACCGAACGCTGCTGGTCGCACGCGAATTGCCCGTGAACAGGGCTTGGGCGGCCGTCCCCTTCACGAAGGCCTCCAACTCCTCAACGGGCCGCTGGTTGGTCCAGCCGAACACGTCCCGCATGGTTGGCTGGCGACTGGTGTTGAACAGCTTGCGGGCGACCTCGCGGAACAGCATGCGGCCGTAGTCGTTCCACTCTTCCGACTCGCTGCTGTCGGACGGCTGGATGATCGATTTCGCGTAGCGCTCGAAGTCGTAGTCATCCTGTATTTCGTTGAAGAAGTTCCACCCCTCGGTGCGGCTATCGTAGGGATTGAGGATCTTGTCCTTGCCAGGCCTGTAGAACGCGGACAAGAACTCCCCGTCAGGGTCTGTCACGACCATGCGGTCACCGCGCTGCAGGAGGCCGAACATCATTTCTTTGAAGATGGTCGACTTGCCGGTACCGGTCGCCCCCCCGATCGAGAAATGGGTGTTCTCGGCCTCGATCGGAACTGGCACGGCCGCGATCGTGATCTGCGGTCGATTGCGCTCGGTGGTTTCGCGGGCAAGCTCCTGCGCGGTGGCAAGCTTGGTGCCGCGATAGAACTTGTCGAAGTGAGCGCCGGCGAAGACCTTCCGATTCAACTTCACGACCAGGACCGCCACCACAATCCCAAGGGCGACCCCGCCCAGCAGCGCGGCCCATAGCGGCCACAACTCGAACGTGTTCTTGAACAGGTAGGCCAAGCGCGGCCGAACGTCCTGCGGGGTGAAGCCATAGACGGTCTTGGCTGTGATGAACCAGGTTGCGATCGGGGTGAACAGCAAGGCGGCGAATACCGCCTGGGCCTTCTGCTTGTCGTCCATATCTATCCTCGCTTGGCTGTTTCGGAACTCCAAACCTCCAGTCCAAGGCGCTCGACTTCTGCCTGCGCCTGGCGCTGGGTATCGGGCTTGACGGTGTGCCGCATCATCAGCAGCAACTCGACCAGCATGGCCAGCTCTCCTCGGCCTATGCCGCCCGGGCCAGCGACGTCGCCTGCCCCGTGCTCGAGGCGCTCGGCGATCGCCTGCAGCAGATCGCGGCTGTCATCGGTGCCCAGCAGCCGCGCCTTCACATAGTCGGTGATGTTCATGCCGCTATTGCTGGCGCGCTGCTCGATCTCGATCTTCTCGCGTTCGCTGCATCGAAAGGTAATGGACGCCACAATTTCCGCCTCTGTTTTACGTCTGTCTTACGCTCGATACTAGCAAAATCAGGAAAAATATCAACAATCGTAATACGCACGTCTTACGGTCTCGCTAGGCAATTTTGAAAAAACGTATTTTTTTCAAAGACTTAGCAGCGCGCAGCGTTGCGTATGGTATATGGCACCAGGTTAAGGGCAGACCCCCCAGAAAAAACAGAAACATGATCGGTTAAGGGACGCCAGGGAGCCAAAAAAGCGTCCGAACGCTGCCTAGTACGCGCTAGCGTGCTAGGCTCGGACACGAATCGGACAGATCGGGGACTTCTATAACCCGAATGTGGTTGACAGTGGGAAATAAGTAGGACAGAATTAGGACGCTTTGCAAGACCAAACGGAGGGTGATGAATGTGGATGTCAATAAGCTGAAGCAATCGATCACTGAACTCACAGGCGGCACGAAAGCGGCGAAGCTGCGCCGCGTGATGCCAGAGATCGAAGAGAAGCTAGACCAAGGCGTGCGACACGAAGAGATCGTCGCAGCGCTGGCTGCGGGGGGGCTAGACGTAACGCTAGAGACCTTCCGCAAAACGCTGTATCGGTATCGCGCGCAGCATGCGGGCGGTGCCAAGCAGACCCCTCCAAAGGCGATCAGGGCCACCAGGGCGGACGGCAATCCGCAGGCCCCGGCAGATGCGCCCCAGGAGGATTCGACGGCTGACGCCGCGGAAGACGCTGCCCCGACCACAAGCTTTGACGACGCGATTGACCGTATCAAGCGCGACGAGGTTGGGGAGTCTTACATGACGCGCCGGAAGCCAATCATCGGCAAGAAACGCACTACCTAGGAGCGAGTAATGAAGATTGCAGTTATCAATTTCTCCGGCAACACCGGCAAGTCCACGGTCTCCAAGCACCTGCTGTATCCCCGCATCAAGGATGCCGAATACATCGCGGTAGAGTCGATCAACTCCGATGAGGGCGGCGGCGATAGCAGCGTGCGGGGCAAGCAGTTCGGCGCCCTGCAGGAACAGCTGCTGGTGATCGACTCGGCCGTCATCGACGTGGGCTCGTCCAACGTCGAGGATTTCGTCAAGCTCATGCGCCAGTACCGCGGCTCGCATGAGGATATGGACCTGTTCGTGATCCCTACGGTGAAAGAAGCCAAGCAGATCAAGGACACGATCGCGACCATCCAGGCCCTGACCGCGATGGGCGTGCCGGCTAAGAAGATCCGCGTTGTGTTCAACAAGCTCGAGGCCGACGATACGGTCGAGGATGCGTTCTATCCCCTGATCGCGTTCCATGAAGACAAGAAGTCTTTCACCCTGCGGCCTGCGGCGGCGATCCAGTATTCCGAGCTGTATCAGCGGCTGCGGGCGCTGGACATGACGATCGACGAACTCGTGGCCGATACCACGGACTACAAGGCCCAGCTGCGTGAGGCCAAGACGCCGGAAGACAAGCAGGCGATCGCGTCGAAGATTTCCGCCAAGCGCCTTGCGGCCTCGGCCCAGGAAAATCTGAACAGCGTGTTCGCGGTCCTGACCAAGTAGGCAAGGGAGTAAGTTATGGCCGGACCGACCACAACCCGCGAAGCCCTGATGGCCGAACTGTTGGGCGACGTCGGGGGCATCCTGGATCGGGTCGAGGCCCTGCAGGCCGCGATCCCCAAGACCGTCAAGGAAGCCAAGGCGGAGCTGCAGGCGGCCGTCAAGGAAGGCAATGGGCACATCAACGAGGCCTGCGTTCGGCTGTCGCGTGTCATCGACCAGCAGGGGAAAGACACCGTCAAGGCGGCCCAGGTGGCCGCCGGCGAAGCCAGCGCCGCCGCACGGGAACTGCGATTGGCACGCGGACGATTGACCGTTCTGCTGGCCGTGTTCGCCCTGGTGGGCGGCGGCGTCGGTGGAGCAGCGGTCTACCTGGCCATGCGAATTGCCGGGAGCTGATACGAGAAAGGGGCGGCCAAGCCGCCCCTTCTTTTTGCCTCTGTGCCAGGTCTACCTGACCAGGCCGAACCGCTCGGCCGCGCTCGGCTCTGCCGGCATCGAGGCCTCCCGGGCCATCGCGGCCGCCATCTCGTCGCTCACGCCCTCGATCGCATACCCCTCGGCAGCTGCCCCCTCGTACAGGCTCGCCAGCGTCGGAAACTCTTCCAGCCAGCAGCCGATCCACAGTGCATGCTCTGCGTCCTCATTCGGCTTGGGAAAGCCCTGGACGAAGTAGGTGCGCAGCATGCGGTCATAGCCGATTGTCCCGGCTGGATCCAACCGGTGTTCGTTGTCCAAGCTGCGGACGGTGATGGTATGGCGGCTCATGGTTTCACCTCGCAGGGCTGCCCCTTAGCCAAGGCCATCAGGTCGGCCGGGGTCGTCCATTCTGCTCTCCACGGCCCTGATACGGCAGTCGCCGGATCTTCTTCCTCATCGGAGCAGTCTACGGAGTCGAGTTCTTGCCATGGAAAGTCGAAGTCATCTTCCAAGCCGATATCGGAATTTCCATCTGCGTAGTCACAGTGGGCGCAGCGTTCTGACCAATAGCTGTTGATGCACCCACCATCCGCCGACTCCCAATCGTGCCGCTTCGCGTCGCGGCCGCACTCCGGGCATTCGATCGAATAAGCCTGATCGTCAAGCTCCATACCGCCCGGTTCGATGCATCCGCCGTAAACCCTTGTCATTGTGTTTCTCCTGCGAGTTGGTGGACCGGCTGGGGAGTGGTTGCCGCCACGGCCACGGCCGGATCGGAAGAAATTAGGACTAACATCGCCTTCCGATGGGACAATAATAGGACAAAACAGCCTGCCTTGTCAACACCTGTCAATAGATTATTTCGTAGACAAACGACGCCCCCAAGACAGATTCAGCGCGCCGCGCCGCAGTGGGGTGTAGGGGCAAAGCCCCTACGGATACGCTCCACGCCTCACCCGCACCGGGGACACCTCGGCCCCGACCTGGTCGGCCTGCCCTCGATCTGCCGGCATCACCACGACCATCCTCCACGGTGACCGCTTTTCCTGCGCCGTTGAGCGCGCAGCGCCGCCGGGGCCTGCTAGGTGGTGAGGGAGGGTTGCGGGCTTTTCGCGCCGGCGCAGCCGGTGCGCCTGGGATGCGACGGCCGCCTGGCGGCCGTCTCCTTCCTCTGGACCTGGAGCGCAGGAAGATCCTCGGCGGGGGTCTGCTTGGCGGAGCCGGTCGGGCGCGAAAGCCCCTTGCTCGCTCCGGCGACGTGGAGCACGGTTCAAGGGCTGGACGCGCCCGACCGGCTCTGCCAAGCCCCGACGATCGCGCGGAAGGGCCGGCAAGCCCCATGGGGGCGCGCAGGGGCGCCGAAGGGCGACCCGGAGGGGGGACGCCACCAGGCGGCCCCCACACAGCTGCGCCGGCCGTCCACGCTTCGTCCACGGCCGACGCCGCAGGCGTCGCCCCGGCCCGTCGGGGATGGTTCCATCCATCCCCAGGGGCGGGGGAAGCGGTGGGCGAAGGGTGGGCGGCCCTGCCGATTGCAGGTCGTCCCCGTCTTGTCCACGGGGCGCGGCCAACGGCCCGCTGGCCGGGCGGTTCCGTCCGCCCGGCCAGCAGCGCACGGTGGGCAAGAGGGGGGGCGAGCTGTCCCCGCCGCTGGTCGGCGCCGCCGGCGCCGGCGAGCCGCGGTCAGGCACGCTGGCCAGCCCCAGGCTGGCCGCCGATCAAGCCCCCTGCCCTATCGTCGGCACATGGTCGGGCAAGAGGTTGACCAAGAGCTGGAAGGACGTGGCTAGCATCAGCTGCATGTCCACGTCGCAGGCCAGCGCCTCGAACCTGGCCAGCGCCTGCAGGGCGTCATTGGCATCGTTGGCCGATCGGATCGCGCCCGCAGCTTCAACTATCGCGTCGACGTAGTTGGCCAGCGATACGTCCATGCCCTGCCCTACCGGCCGAAGTCTCGGCCGAAGTCGCCGGCCTTGTCCGGAGTGGCCTTATCTTTGCCCGGGCCGTCATGGCCTTTGGCGGGCATGACCAACGCAACATCGCCTTGCGGATAGCGGATCTCGACCGCCTGGCCGCGCTGGGCCTCAAGGTCGCCGACGACGCGGTAGCGGTTGTGCAAGACCAGCTCGCCGGGCAGGTCCGCGCGCTCTTGCACCACATAGCGCTCGGTCGCACCGAGCACACGGCCGGTGTAGGTCTGTCCAAGCTCGGCATAGGCGACGCTAGCGCCGGCGCCAGCGAGCGAGCGGCCAAGCTCCACGGCCCGGGCGTGGTCGCGATCGGTGAGGTTGTCGCGGATCATCTGAGCGAGCCGGTCGGGGGTGCTGTGATAGGCCTCGATCGAGGCCCGGGTCATGTCCTCGCGGCTGACACGATCCCAGGCGATGGAATAGCCGGCATCGCTGGCCAACTGCCCGACAAAGGCGCGCTGCGCGCGCCCGTTGCCCTCGCGGAACGGGTGCAGGGCGTTGATTTCGCCAAGGTAGTGCCCTGCCCGCTTGGCGAAATCGTCGGCATCCAAGCCGCGAAGGTTCTGCTCCCGGTTCAACTGGCGGAACAGCTGCGCGCCCGCGCCCTCGATGTGCTCGGGCATGGCGAAGCGGGTTTCGCCCTTCTCGATGATGACGGACCGGATTTCTCCGGCCCAGGGATACACATCTCGGAACAAACTGCGATGCACGCTACGCAGGTGATCGAGATCGTAGCGGCCGACAGCCGGACCCTTTTCCAGCTCGTAGGCGCGGACGGATGCGAACGCGGCTTCGATGCGGTCCAGTTCGTGCTGCACGCGCGCCCCCACCAGGTTGCGCATGATCCCAGTAGCTGGATCAATATAGGGGTCTGGGACACTGTCGTATTTGGCCATCACTAACCAAACAACGAGGGCGCGAGGTCAAAAACAACGAAGTCTCCGATGCTATAGGCACAGGCTGCAAAGAACAGCAATCCGATAACGAGGCGGACGAATTTGAAGGCCTTTTCCCGATTGAAACGCTGAGTGATAGACATAAGTCCTCCTAGCTGCTCTTCTGTTCGTCGCTGACGACCAGGCGCCGGCGAATGCTGGCGATCACGTCTGCCGGCTCCATTTCGCCCAGCGCCACGCGCTCGAGTTCGGCTTGAGTTTGGGCATCGACCTCGAGGCCCTCGAGCCGCTGGGATGCGATTGCGTTGGCCACGGCGCGGCGGCGATCTTCGATTTCGTGTGCGTCAAGCATGGGCTTTCTCCTGTGCGTTGCTGCGAGCTTCGGCCGCAAGTGTGCGAACCTTCGTGGCCAGTTCCGGCGGCATCCATTCGTCGACGCGTTCCCAATCGGGCGGAAACTCATTGGCAGCGGCCACGACCCGCTGCACCATCTTGCTGACGCGCTGCCGGGTGAGGCCTGTTTCCTCGGCGATCTCCGCCTGGGATTTGCCATCGACCAGGACGCGGCGGGCAATTTTTACTGTGTCGCCACTAAGCCGTCCTAACCGTGGCTGGATAGCTTCGAATTCTGCGGCGGTCATGGGCGTTTTGAGCATTGTGGCGATATTCCTAGAGATTGCGGCGGGGCATGGTGCCCCGCCTGTTGGTTATTGAGGTGATCGGCGCAGCAGCAAGCGACCAAGATTGCGGCGAACGTCCAAGCCGATCATCCGAAGGCCTCGCATCACTCTTCCTCGCCGTTGTCATTGGCGGAACGTTCGACGCCACGCAGGCGCAGGCCTTGGAAGTCATAGGCGATGATTTCAGTGGTGTGGTACACCTCGCCGTCGCGCTCCCACTGGCGATAATCGAGATGACCAGCGGCGAAAACCGTATCGCCGACCTGCACATGTCGAGCGGCATAACGGGCGTTCTGGTCGAACAGCACGACGCGATGCCAAGCGGTGCGCTGCTCGCGCTGCTCACCCTTGCCGCGATAGCTGTTGGTCGCGAGGAAGACGGTGCATACGTCGGTGCCATTGGGGTTGCGCAACTCGATGGGCTTACCGACATTGCCGATCAAACGAACTTCGTTGAGATTTGCCATGGTGGTACTCCTGCTTTGGTGAGCGCGCCGGCGAGGTTGCCGCCTCGTGGATCCGGCCCGACTAGAATCACATTTTTGTCAATACTTGTCAATACTTTTTAGGAAACTATTGACAGAGCGGTCTTCATTCCTCCTGCAGGCGACGAATGTAAGCGGCTAGGGTCAACGCCTCGATTTGTGCCTGCGCGATCTCGGCATGTTCTTCGGGGGTCAGGCACACCGTGCAGATGCTGCCGAGCCGTTGTTTCAGCTCATCCAAGCCAAGCAGGCTTTGGCGCAAGGTTCGCAACGGTGTCCCGCAGCGCCGGCACTGCGTGTCGATCACATCAGGAATTATTTCGCTCATAGGCGATACCTCGAGAAGTTCATCCAGTCACGCGCCGAACACGGGGCAGGGAGGTCCCGGCTTGCGCCGGGACCTGTTGGTTAGGCTGCCAGGCGGCGCATTTCGTCGGCCAACACCCACAGCGCCCGATTGAGCTTGATGGTCTGGTCGATCCCATTGACGGGGCGGGTGGTGGTGGGCCGACCCTTCGCATTGCGACCACGCAAGCCGCCGCGCACCATGTTTTCCTGCACACGGTTGAACGTGGTCCACAGATCCGACTTGCGATCCTCCCAGCGCTTCGGGGTCAGCAGCTGCTGTTCGGTGACCGGGGCAGGGGCCGCATCTTCGTCGTAGCGTAGGGCAAGGGCTGCGCGCGCGAAGGCTGTCTGCTGGCCCTCGCTAAGCGTCAAGCTTTGCATGCCCTCGCGCTGCTCGTCGGCGGCGGCGAAGCTGTCGACGACCTTGTAGGCGCCCTCGATGACCTGGCCGACGACGTCGCCTTTGTGGGGCACACGGATATCACCGACCGTATCACCGACCACGATGCCGTTCTGGCAGACGAACCGGAAGACGCCGGCGAGCATCTGGTAGGACGAACTGCCGTCATGGCTGTTGAGCAAGATGATTTCGTTGGCCTCGCCCGCCTGGATCTGGTTGGCGTGACGCATGCGGATCATGTGCTTGGTGTGCTCCCGCTTGTCGGGATTGCGAGTGCGCGTCTGCACGACCATAAACGGTGAAAACCCTTCTTTGCGCAGACCATCGAGGACATCGATGGTCGGGATGTAGGTGTAACGCTGCGAGCGGCTTTCATGCGGCTCGTTGGCGAAGATCGACGGCGCGAACCGGACGATCTCGTCGTTGGTCAGCGGTTGGGCGGAGCGGATACCTTGGGAACGACGGCCAAAACGACTAGCAAGCATGCTGTTTCTCCTGCGAGTTGGTGGACCGGCTGGGGAGTGGTTGCCGCCACGGCCCCGGCCGGATCGGAAGAAATTAGGACTAACATCGCCTTCCGATGGGACAATAATAGGACAAAACGGCCCGTTTTGTCAACACCTGTCAATAGATTATTTCGTAGACAAACGACGCCCCCAAGACAGATTCAGCGCGCCGCGCCGCAGTGGGGTGTAGGGGCAAAGCCCCTACGGATACGCTCCACGCCTCACCCGCACCGGGGACGCCTCGGCCCCGACCTGGTCGGCCTGCCCTCGATCTGCCGGCATCACCACGACCATCCTCCACGGTGACCGCTTTTCCTGCGCCGTTGAGCGCGCAGCGCCGCCGGGGCCTGCTAGGTGGTGAGGGAGGGTTGCGGGCTTTTCGCGCCGGCGCAGCCGGTGCGCCTGGGATGCGACGGCCGCCTGGCGGCCGTCTCCTTCCTCTGGACCTGGAGCGCAGGAAGATCCTCGGCGGGGGTCTGCTTGGCGGAGCCGGTCGGGCGCGGTAGGCCCGGCCTGCGCCGCGGCGTCGGGGGGAGCAAGGGGACCGTGGAATAAATGGGGGGACCCGCTTGCGGGGGGCACCGTTTATGCCGCGAAAGCCCCTTGCTCGCTCCGGCGACGTGGAGCACGGTTCAAGGGCTGGACGCGCCCGACCGGCTCCGCCAAGCCCCGACGATCGCGCGGAAGGGCCGGCAAGCCCCACGGGGGCGCGCAGGGGCGCCGGAGGGCGACCCGGAGGGGGGACGCCACCAGGCGGCCCCCACACAGCTGTCGCCGGCCGTCCACGCTTCGTCCACGGCCGACGCCGCAGGCGTCGCCCCGGCCCGTCGGGGATGGTTCCATCCATCCCCAGGGGCGGGGGAAGCGGTGGGCGAAGGGTGGGCGGCCCTGCCGATTGCAGGTCGTCCCCGTCTTGTCCACGGGGCGCGGCCAACGGCCCGCCGACCGGGCGGTTCCGTCCGCCCGGTCGGCGGCGCGCGGTGGGCAAGAGGGGGGCGAGCTGCCCCCCGCCGCTGGTCGGCGCCGCCGGCGCCGGCGAGCCGCGGTCAAGCACGCTGGCCAGCCCCCGGCTGGCCGCCGATCACGGCAAGCGGAGCGCGCAGGCCGCCCAGCGGCCGGAGCCGTGTCCCGCGCCGAGCACGGGCGGGGAGGTCCCGGCTTCCGCCGGGACCTGTTGGTTAGGCTTCCAGGCGGCGCATTTCGCGCTTGATGCTCTGATCTCCTGCTGCGTTTACTGCGCCCGCTGCTTCCCTTCCATTTCGGCAAGGTATTCGCGCCGCTGCCTGTCGTTGTCTGCATCGCCGGTATAGCGGCCAAGGTCGCGCACCGTCTCGTAGACCTTTTCTTTCACAACCGGGTTGAGCAGGACGTTTTGATATATCCAGTTCGCGGCTTCATCGATGGCTGGCTTGCGCTCCGCAAGAATGGCCTGCTCGCGGGGGGAAGGCTCGAAGCCCATTTCGTCGTATTCGTTGAGCGCGTAGGCTAGCTCCTTCGCCTCGCTGTAGTTCTGATCGCCTATTCTGGCTCCCATTTCTTCATCGAACGCACGGCACGCCTCATAGCGCCACGCAATAGGAACAGGTGCGCCCTGGGCCTGCTGCACGGGCTGGAGCTCGGCGGCCATTTCTTTGGTCAGCGGCTGGGCAGAGCGGATACCTTGGGAACGACGGCTGAAACGGCTAGCAATCATGGTGCATTTCTCCTGTGAGTTGGTGGACCGACTGGGGAGTGGTTGCCGCCACGGCCCCGGCCGGATCGGAAGGAATTAGGAATAACATCGCCTTCCGATAGGACAATAATAGGACAAAACGGCCCGCCTTGTCAACACCTGTCAATAGATTATTTCGTAGACAAACGACGCCCCCCAAGACAGATTCAGCGCGCCGCGCCGCCCTTGGGGTGTAGGGGCAAAGCCCCTACGGATACGCCTCACCCGCACCGGGGACACCTCGGCCCTCGACCTGGTCGGCCTGCCCTCGATCTGCCGGCATCACCACGACCATCCCCCACGCTGACAGCTTTTCCTCTGCGCGATCAGCGCGCCGCGCCGCCGGGGCCTGCTAGGTGGTGAGGGAGGGTTGCGGGCTTTTCGCGCCGGCGCAGCCGGTGCGCCTGGATGCGACGGCCGCTTGGCGGCCGTCTCCTTCCTCTGGTCCTGGGAAGCCACCAGCCGGCCTCAGTCAGGGAACAACCGCTTGATCGATGCGACCGAAATTTCGTGTTCCGTGTCGGTTTGCAGAGATGGTTTGCTGATTACCTGTTCCAGAATGACCCGAGCACGTTCTCGCAATTCTGCATCATCTAGATTGTCCATCTCGAAGATCTTGCCGGCGATTGCGTGGCTCAGGTTGATGGCTCCGCTGCCACCATATCCCCAACCATAGCCCCCCACGTAATTGAACAAATCCCTACGCGACGGCAGCTGTTCGGCCGGACCGCTTGGGTCGTGGCGGTAGAGCGCCACGCTGGCTCCCTCAACGATTCGCAGCAAAATGTGGCTCATTGGCACCTCTCGAACATGGGCTCATGTCCCGGAAGCTCACATTGTGAACGGGGGGACGGGGGCTTGTGCAAGCGGAGCTCAGAGGCTGAAGGCCGTGGATGGAAGCCCGAAGGGGCGAGACCCGCGCAGCGGGGCTCGATGCGAAGCACGACAGCCCGACCCAGAGCAAAGCGCAGGCGCACGCCCATCTTGGATACACGTGGAACATCACAATGCGAACGCGCCTGTCAGGTCGAAGCGTTCCGGGCAATCCGTGACTTTGTTAGGCTTACCAAGCACCCATCCCGAGAGGATCTGACGATGCAGATGACAGCACTGGAAGAAAAACTGATCGCTTACGCTGAGACCCTGATTAGCTCAGCATTCCCCGACGCGGACAAGCAGTGGATTTCAGCGGCGGCGCGCTGGCAGATCTTGGGCGAACGAACCGGTTTCAGTGAGCGCGAACGTGGCAGCTGCACTAGGCTGTTGCACGAGATGGAGCTAGCGCAGGGCAAGGCAAAGGCGGCCTGAAACAGCGCAGCCAGAAGCAAAAAAAGCCCGCTTGGATCTGCCAAGCGGGCTGCAGGAAATGCGTGGTGGACTAGAACAGCGTGAGTTGCCCGCTCGGGTGAGTGGGCCGCTGCTCGCGGCGACCTTTCGATGGTGCGGGGCGCGGCACGGCAACGCCGCCGCCTTCCTCGCAGGTGGAAACAGCAATAGCCGGCGAGGCGGCAACCTCGCGGCGATCTCGCGCGGCGAGCCGGGCATTCCAGCCACCCATGATGTGGGCGGGCGTGTACCAGTGCTCGTGCTCCTCCAAGGTCAGGGAGTTGCCGACGATGACGACAGCGGGGATATGCAGCAGGGAGAACTGCACATATGCCATGTGGGCGGCGCGTGCGTCCACGTCCACGGCGGTGACGTGCAGATGCCGTTGGTAGTTGATGCCGGCATGCTGCAGGGCTTCGGCTAGCGCGATGATGAGCGCACCAGCGCCGCAGGCCGGCTCGCAGGCAGTAATGAAGCCTTCGCGCTCGATGATCGCGCGGGCGTCGTCGCCGTCGCCGATCTGCATGCGGGCCATCATCCGGCACAACTCATACGGCGTGAAAAACTGGCCCCGCGCGGTGTTGTGCAATTCCAGCGCACCGAACAGAGCGCCGAGCACGTCGGAGGGGCCGGCCTCCAAAGCCATCGTCACTTCGGCCAGCACCTTGGGAAACGTGTCGATCACCTCGCGGTCGTAGCGCCGGACGATTTCGAGATAACGGGCTTCGCGTGCCTCGCGCTGGGCATGGTCTACCGCGTTGCTGAGGGCGATAGCCATGCAGGCCATGCAGTCGGAAAACAGCGGGTAGAGATCATGGCGATAGCGGCACGCCTTTAGCAGCTTGCTAATGGTCTGGACGTGGGGATCAACGCGCATCGGTGTCGTCTCCCACGAGGATAGGAT
Organism: Xanthomonas graminis pv. graminis; assembly: GCF_030168915.1. Classification (NCBI taxonomy): domain Bacteria; kingdom Pseudomonadati; phylum Pseudomonadota; class Gammaproteobacteria; order Lysobacterales; family Lysobacteraceae; genus Xanthomonas; species Xanthomonas graminis. The sequence continues at coordinate 36,257 of NZ_CP076256.1, forward strand.
TCGTTTGGTTCATGGCGGTCATCCGTCGAAGGACAGGGCGGGTGGCCGGGCGAACCCGGCCACCCGCGCAATCAGGCGGCGAGGGCGGCTGCGCTCTCAGCCTTGGCCTTGCGGCTCTTCGGCTTCGCCACTGTCTTCGTGGCCTTGGCTTTGGCCTTCGGTGTTGCGGTCTTCGATGCCGCCGACTTTTTGGGCGCTGGCGCGGCCTTCGGCTTGGGCGTGCGGATGCCCTTGGGCACCCAACCCGAACCTGCGAGGCGCGTTTCGGCCTCGGCGGCCAACTTGCCTTTCTTCTGTGCGAGCAGCGCGGCCCGGTCGGTGTAGCCCTTGACCTGCTTGGCCTCGTCCAACGCGGCGACGATCAGCCCCTTGGAAACCTTGCCGAGATAGTTATCGGCGGTTGCCTCGAAGTGATCGGCCATGTCGAACTGCAAGGTTTCCAGCAGCTTTGCGGTCAGGGTCGTGTGGTTGCTATCGACACTGACGGACAGGGCCACGCCATAGGCGATCAGGCCGTCAAGCTGCGCCGGCTCCATCGCTGCCAACGCATCCCACAGCTTGCCGTCCGTGGTGGGCAGACCCTTGATGGCTTCTTTGCACGCCGCCGCGAACGCGCCGGCCTTCGCCTTGCCCGCTTCGTCCGCGATAGGGTGATGGGTCCGGGTGCCGTAGCCGCTGGAAATGGCAAGGTCGGTCGGCACGGTGCGCGGGGTGTAGCCGTGGGAGTTCTGACGGCGGATTTCCTTCACCACCCAGCACGCCAGCAGGAGCTTGGCCGCGTCCGGCCGCTGCGACACGACCATTTGCACCGCGAGATTGCGGTGCCCCAGCAGTGAACGGCGCAGGGCGTCGGACACAGCATCGCTCTTGCGGCCGGCCGGTTCGCTCTCGCGCCCGCCTTGAACGGCCGACCCTTCGCCCATCGCGGCGGCGATGGCCTTGCGGTCGGCGGTCTTCACCATGCCGCGCTCGATGCGCAGCCGCCCCGCATCGCGGATCACCAGCGCCCCCGACAGGTGCCGCACAACGTCCGGAACAACCATATGCTTTGCCTCGATCTCGCTGATCTGATCGGGGATTTCATCTTGCAGGTCGTACAGCTGGCCTAAGCGCTCGTTTTCCTCGTCGTTGTTTTCATCGGAGTTTTCCAAGGCCTCGACCTCGGCATTGACCTTGGCAAGTTCGGCCTGCAACTCGTCCAGCTTGGCGCGGTCCTCGGCGGACACCTCGCCCAGCACCTCCGGCGCTTGCCCGAGCCGCTGGAAGTTGGTGTAGTCGAAGGACGGCCACACCTCGACCCAGCCCCAGCCCTCGGCGCGTAGCGTCTCGGCTTCGGCTTCCAGCTTGTCGGCGACCAGCTTTTCCAGCAGCGCCACGTCGGTGATGAAACCGCCATTTTCATCGTCGGTGAACAGGTCGCGGCGCACGACGCCGCCGGCAGCCTCGAAGGCGGACACGCCGCCAATGAAGGCGACGCGGTTGTCGGCGGACGCATCGACCTCCTGAGCAAGCACAGCGCTGCGCAGCGCGGCCGGGCTGTTGTTCCACGCGGAACCAAGCCGCTCCCACACGGACAGCTGCAGGGCGTGGTCGTCGGTGGCGCACAGGGCAATCATCTGCTCGGTGGTCAGAAGACCTTGGCGGAACTGTTCGATCAGCTCCGGCGCGGCGGCTGCGAGTTTCAGGCGGCGCTCCACGACCAGCGGCGTGACGCCAAAGGCATCCGCGATACGGTCGATGCTCCAACCCTCGCCAGTGAGGCCAGCGAAGGCGTCGTATTCGTCGGCGGGACTCATCGCCACGCGCGCGAAGTTCTCGCTGAGACTTGCGGCGGTGGTGTCGTTTTCGTCCACGACGATGACACGCACCGGCCAATCGGGATCGAGCTTGCCAGTGGTGACCAGCAGATGGATGGCGTCGTAGCGGCGTCCACCAGCAGCCACACCGAATACACCATCGGCGACCGGGTGAACGATGAGGTTTTGCAACAGGCCCTGCGTGAGGATCGAAGCGGCCAGCGCTTCGATGCCGGCCTTGTATTCGGGGGTATCGCGACCGGTGCGGCGCACGTTCTTGGGCGAACGGGTCAGCTGATTGAACGGGACATGGGTTTCCATGAAATGGGTATTGGACATGCTGTTTCTCCTGCGAGTTGGTGGACCGGCTGGGGAGTGGTTGCCGCCACGGCCCCGGCCGGATCGGAAGAAATTAGGACTAACATCGCCTTCCGATGGGACAATAATAGGACAAAACAGCCTGCCTTGTCAACACCTGTCAATAGATTATTTCGTAGACAAACGACGCCCCCAAGACAGATTCAGCGCGCCGCGCCGCAGTGGGGTGTAGGGGCAAAGCCCCTACGGATACGCTCCACGCCTCACCCGCACCGGGGACACCTCGGCCCCGACCTGGTCGGCCTGCCCTCGATCTGCCGGCATCACCACGACCATCCTCCACGGTGACCGCTTTTCCTGCGCCGTTGAGCGCGCAGCGCCGCCGGGGCCTGCTAGGTGGTGAGGGAGGGTTGCGGGCTTTTCGCGCCGGCGCAGCCGGTGCGCCTGGGATGCGACGGCCGCCTGGCGGCCGTCTCCTTCCTCTGGACCTGGAGCGCAGGAAGATCCTCGGCGGGGGTCTGCTTGGCGGAGCCGGTCGGGCGCGGTAGGCCCGGCCTGCGCCGCGGCGTCGGGGGAGCAAGGGGACCGTGGAATAAATGGGGGGACCCGCTTGCGGGGGGCACCGTTTATGCCGCGAAAGCCCCTTGCTCCCCCGGCGACGTGGAGCACGGTTCAAGGGCTGGACGCGCCCGACCGGCTCCGCCAAGCCCCGACGATCGCGCGGAAGGGCCGGCAAGCCCCACGGGGGCGCGCAGGGGCGCCGGAGGGCGACCCGGAGGGGGGACGCCACCAGGCGGCCCCCACACAGCTGTCGCCGGCCGTCCACGCTTCGTCCACGGCCGACGCCGCAGGCGTCGCCCCGGCCCGTCGGGGATGGTTCCATCCATCCCCAGGGGCGGGGGAAGCGGTGGGCGAAGGGTGGGCGGCCCTGCCGATTGCAGGTCGTCCCCGTCTTGTCCACGGGGCGCGGCCAACGGCCCGCTGGCCGGGCGGTTCCGTCCGCCCGGCCAGCAGCGCACGGTGGGCAAGAGGGGGGCGAGCTGTCCCCGCCGCTGGTCGGCGCCGCCGGCGACGGCGAGCCGCGGTCAAGCACGCTGGCCAGCCCCCGGCTGGCCGCCGGTCACGGCAAGCGGAGCGCGCAGGCCGCCCAGCGGCCGGAGGCGTGAGAGGCCGAAGGCCGTGGATGGAAGCCCGAAGGGGCGAGACCCGCGCAGCGGGGCTCGATGCGGAGCACGACAGCCCGACCCGGAGCAAAGCGCAGGGGCACGCCCATCACTTCGTTTAGACAGTCAGGGGAGTACGGGAAGCGGGCGGGCGGGATCGGCCGCGTGTAGGGCCGTCTCCTGAGCCCCGCAGAGCAGTACGAAACAGGAGAGCGTCATGCTGAAGACATCACTGTTCATCGGCTCCATTCTCGCCCTGGGCGGACTTTCGGGCGTCGCCGCAGTAGCCGGTCCTGCAGATCCGGCGAAAGCACAACCAACCAAGCAACACATGTTCGCTACAAACGAGGTCCACGCGGCCTACGACGCGACGAAACAATGGGCAGTCGTCGACGTCAACGACCGCTTCTTGATCAAGAGCAGTCCTGCGGCTACCGGTGGCGGCAAGGTTCAGTTCGCATTTCTCGACGGTACGCGAGCGCAGATCGGCACATGCGCAGACGCGTCGAAGCTGAAGCCTGGCGACCGCCGGACGACGTTCCTGTACGTGACGTATTCCAAGCCGGACGCGGAGGGCCAACGCCAGTTTGAGCTGCGCCGGACCTTGGATTTCAACGGCCACGACCAGGTCTATCGATTCCGGGCGGGAGACGGAACGCTCGCAACGCTCGAGCCGGGTGTCAGGATGGGCCTCAAGAACGGCATCTTCGTCTACGAGCAGGCGACCGGACCGATCGGTACGTCCGGAAAAACCGAGGCCGTGCGTGTGAGCTACCAGCTGACCGACAAGTTCAGCGAGATTGCTTCGTCGGTCGAGATGGACCGCAATCGCTGGGTGATCTCGACCAGCCAGCCGAGCACCGCAGCGGCGCCGATCTACAGCGTCAACAGCAGCGCCGTGGTCGCACATGTTCCCGGAACGAAGGACCTGGTTCGCGATCGCACGATCGTCGCGAACCCGACGCGGGGCAACGGGATCGGGTCGGCGGCCGATGCTTTTGCATTGAAAGTTTCGGGGCAACAACCACCTAAAGGGGTGGAAGGACTGCAGATGGGACCGGAAAAGCAGGTCGCGCTGTGCTTGGCGCTGCCCTGTTCCTTCGACTTCCAGTGCAACGGGCAGTCCGCGTTCTGCACTTGCCACGACCTGAGCACGGGGCCGCAATTGGGCACGTGCCTGAGCTAACCGCACGGTAGGAAAGATGCTTCAGACCGGAGATCCGACAGATCCAACATTTCGCTTACTACCAGGTGATCCGGCTCCCGGTCTGAGGCTTTCCCGGTTGTTCAACCGAGATCCGCAAAGGCCGGTCGAACAGGTGACGTTCGACCGGCCGACGGCTGTAATTTTGTGGAACGTCGGCTGTGCTGGCTGCCTACCGGCGGTGGGCGAGGTCGCCGCGATCGCGACCGATTACGACATGCCGGTCTATGGCGTCGCGGTGATGGTGCGGGATGTGGAGCGCACGGCAGAAGCGGCCCTGCAGGGAAGCGAGCTGGCGATCCTTGCGCTCGAGGAGCGCCCGGCCGAAGCGGTTGGGCTCATGCGGGGAAGCGTCACCCGCAACTGGTTGGAAGCAGCCGGAATAGCCGGCGTGCCAGCGGCCTACCTGGTCGACGGGGCAGGGCGCATTGCCTGGATCGGCGACCCCGCTGACATTGCCGACGTGCTGCCCGACCTGGTTGCGGGTTCTTGGGACGTTGCGGCCGCGCGCGAACGCTGGCGCGCAACCGCGAGCGATGCAGCCATCGTGCAGCTGCGCTTGTCGCGCGACGTGATGGACATGTTGGCCGCCGGCCAGATCGAGACGGCGCGCGACCTGGTCGCCGGCGGCGAACGGGATCTGCCGGCGCTGGCCAGCGATGCCGAATTCGCGATCCTGAAGTTTCAGGCGCTGGCCGCCGCACCCACGCAGATCAATCAGGCGATCGCGCATTACCGCGCGGCGACCGCGCGGTTCTCCACGGATCTGCGACTGCAGACGATGCTGGCCAGCATGGCGATCAAGCAGCTGGTGGGTGAGCCGGAGATCCTTCGACACGTCGGCCAGACGTTGGCCAGCGTCAGCGATGGCCCCGCGGCGAGTGTTGGCGAGGAACAGAGCCGCATTCTGTGCAGATTGTTGGAAGCGGAGGCCGCCGCCAGGCTGGATCGACCGGACACCGCTGCGATCGCGTTGGAGCGCGCGGTAGTGCTTGCCATGTCGACGACATTGCCGGAGGCCGCACGGGTTTGGGCCATGCAAGAGATCAGCCGCGTGCGCGGACTTCTACCGGCTCCTGCGCCAGACCATCAAACCACGCGGGAATAGGGCGGGTTGCGGCGCTGCCGCTCTTTGTCCAGTTCCTTCAGGCTGGTCTTCGCGGAGGCCTCGCTGTCTGCGACTTCGACCAGGTGGCCATGCCGGCGAGAGCCTTTGCCGCCCCAGGATCGGATGACGGTATAGGTCCCGAAGAGGTCAAGGAACACGGCGGCCTCGTACCATCGCGTTTCAGTTTCCCATCGTGCTGCGTGCATTGGCGTTCTCCCGATCGAGGCGACCCGAGTTGAGAAAGTCCAGCAGCCGTTGGCCGCTGATGATGGTGAGATTCGGATTGGCAGCAGCCAGCTCTCGGGTGCCGGCGCCGGTGCGGCCGGTGTGGATGAAAATCCCGCGGCAGCCACGGGTTTCCAGCAGCTGGGCGAAGGCAACGATGTGCGCGCGGTTGACGTGCTTGCGGTAGCGCTTGGCCTGCAAGAGATAGCGCGTGCCATTGATGTAGACGGCACCATCGACGCCACCGTCGCCGGTGTAGTGCGTATTACGTTCAACGCGGTAGCCACGCCGCTCGAATGCCTCCAGCAGCAATTCTTCGAAGGTGAGGGGATCGATCTTGCGCAGGTACGCCAGACGCTGAGGCATCAGCGGGATGGTGTTGATCTTGGCCAGGACGCGCCGCGCCTGGTCCTGGCGGCGGCGATGACGCCGCTCCCGGGCCTTGGGGCGCAAGGCGCTGGCAATGACCAGCGCCGCAAGGATCGCCAGCGACACGACAAGGGCGGAAATTTCCGGCCAGGGCATGGAAGGCATGACGGCGGCCTCCGGTCACTTCCGCGAGCCGGAAACCCGGCTACCGATCGCTGCGGTCAGCTGGGCGAGCTGCGTCTGCAACGCCTCAACCTGACCCTCCAAACGGGCGGCCTTGTCCAGCGCGCCGCGCTCGCTTTTGCGCGCCTCGATCGCTTCGCTGTCCTTGGCTGCGGCTTTCTCGGATGCCCGGTGGATCTCTTGGGCAGTGCGGTTTTTGAAGGCATGGTGCTCGGCTGCGATCTGATCGCGCTCGACCTTTGCGGCCTCGCCCTCGGCGACGGCCTGGCGCAGCTGCTCGACTTCCTCGTTTAGCTGGTCGGCAAGCTCGATCGCCTCGCGCGCCTGCTCCTGCAGGGCGGTGAATTCTCCGGCCAGTTTCTCGCGCTCGCCGGCCAGGGCGCGCTCGGCCGCGGTTCGGGCAACGGTCCAGATTTCTCCGGCGAGGACGCCGACGGCCTCGGCGACCGGGGCGGGCAGGGGTTCGACAACGGGCAGGGCCTTCTCCAGCTTGCGCTTCCGCCATTCGGCCATGGCGTCCTGGATGGTCGTGAAACTGCCGCCGCCAAGCTTCTTGCGCACCGCATTGAGAGTCGGCTTGACCCCGTCGCTATCCAGCTGGTCGGCAACGGTCCAAATCTGATCCTTGGTGATAGCCATCGGGTTACTCTGCTGTTGTAGTAGTATGTAGGATACTACAATATACAACATACAACAACCCTTGAGCCGACTTGGCAGCGGGGGAGGTTGGCGCTATACTTTGGTCAGCAATCCGACCACTCCTGCAAGTCTGGTGGACATGCCGATGAGCCCGAGACGTTGCCGCGTCTCGGGCTTTGCTTTTTCTGGATGGGGCTGGGCAACCTCGGCGCACTGCGAACGCGATTGCAGCTGGCCGGCGGGTTCGGCGTCAGCGCGGATCGACCTTGGCAAGCTGCAGGCGTTTCACTGCCGACACGAAATCCAGCCGCAGCAGATGCACCGCCAGGTCAATGGCACCGCCCCCGCCCTGGTCCGCCCTGGTGTCAAACCACTTCGGGCCGGTGGCCAGCAGCTCCACCACGCCGCCGCCGATTGACACATTGACACGCACCGTCGCCTTGTCTTTCAGCGGCTTGAAATCGGGGTCGCGTTTCCAGTACAGGCCCAAGAGGTCTAGCGCCTCGGTTACAGGCATGTCGCGCAACTGGGCCAGCAGCTCGGGTGGAAACGAACGGCGCGCCCTCATTGAGCGCTCCCGACCTGGCAGGCAGACAATGGACACCGTGGCTGACGGCGCGGCAAGCGTCGGATCCCTTCCCCCAGACCCCCAACCCTCTCCGGCCGCTGCGCGGCCTGCGCGCCATGTGGACAACGCTGCGCGTTGACACACAAGGCTTGCGGGCTACTCGTGATATTGGGGTTCAGCCGACATAGAGGGGCGGCAGGGATTTGTGTAAAAAACAGCCAAAAGTGAGCTAACTCGCTGTCAGCACAGAAGTTTTTCACAACTTCCAGCCGACCCTCACGAACGTCATGCCCAGTCGCTGGAGCAGAAGCACGAGCATGCCAGGGAAGCCCTTGAGCACTACCGGATCTCCGTCCGAGACCAGCGCGAGCAGGAGCAGCGTCGGCATGCGCATCAAGTACAGGAGTTGCAGGTCGCCCTGCGGCAGGCCAACGAGGCGCTGACCGCCAAGAACCACGACCTGATGCAGCTCAACCGCGACAATGGCCAGTGGCCGGAACGCCAGACCCGGCTGGAGCGGGAACTGGCGCAGGCTTGGCCTTCCTTCGAACGTGAGCGGCGGTTTCCGCTTCCGAGTTTTCCGTGCCGAAAATTAGCTGAGGGTCGGTAACAGTTCAATATCTGGTCCGTGAAGCCCACTCCTGAAATTTCGTGCATTCACCTTCTGAAAACGACAGGCAGGCTAACTTGGGCGGCGTTCCATGAAGCTAGAATACCTTTCAACAAAATTTTTCTCAGAACTCAGCATTGCTTCGATATCAGGGACTATTCCATCCCTAAACGGAGGGAACTCGATTCCATGAGCATTTGCCAGAGCTCTTGCCGCGAATTCAGCTTTTGCCGCGCTGCCTCGCATGTCTGGGGCCGCACTGGCCGCCCACCAATGAATGCGCGCGATTAAATCCAAAGCTTCTCGCTTTCTAAGAGGAGACTTTGCCTGATTGAACAATTGCTCAAGATGCCCCTTGATAACACTCAAATATCGTGCATCAGTGTGGACTATGTTGTTAGGATGATTCCTTTGCAGCGTGTCTTCAAGCACCTCAAAATCTACATCTTGATTATAAACCTCCTGTAATTTAACGGCCACCTGTCTTTGGTCGATGGCGGCCCAAAGCTCATTCAATGGAATTTCCTGCCCGTGTATTTTGCCTTTTTGCTTGTACACCTTGCACTCAATTCCGCTCAGATAGGGGCCGCCATATCGCTTTCTCTTTGATTTGCTATTGTTAATAATCATAGGAATTATAGAGGCATACTGCATATCCAACTTCGTGTTAAATACTGATCCAGCCTCTCTTTGCGTTGCGAAAGCTTCTCTGCCAGGAGCGTTATAGGAAAGCCTGCCCAGCCGCCACTCAGTGGCGCAGTTCCAAAGCTCGCTGAACGAGTTTATTTGACCAGATGCGATCCGGCTCCCTGCCTCTCTGCTTGAGCGATACATGCTTCTGCAGTAATCCTTGTTTTCATCAGTGTGCGACTGATTGTACATGCTAGGCCAGCGTGCCGCACCGACTAACGACTGCTCCTCCCAATCTAGAGAAGTAGAAGGTCCAGGAAGCCGATTAGGCGTTTCACTTGAACTTCTAAATTCGCGTGAACCAGAAGTGCGGCCAAATAAGCTACCTAGCCGGGATCTTGATGTTCTAGATGAGTTTGCCGCTCTGGGAGGACTGGGCTGCAGAGATAATGCGGCGAGTTCTGGAGACAATGAGCCGGCTTGCCCATATGAAGTCGCGTGATCCTCCGTAAATTCAGTTACTTCTGAATACCTTGGCGAATTACTAGTATCCTCTTGCTGTGCAGCTCGCGCCTGATTATATGCATCTATATTGTACATCCAATTCTGATTGTTCCACATATAAATATCCAAAATGCGAGATTAGGGAGTTGGCCGTATTATCTAGTGTGGGTTGTATAACGCGCAGGTGGCCCTGCCACGCTCGGCTTTCAATTGCATAGACCCATGTCGATCTCCTGCAGTGACTGTAGGAGCAAGTTTGGGGGGGGAGCTTTCCGATTCGCTTCGCCTTACCGAAATCCTGGCTGGGAAGACGAAGGCACTGACGCGGAGGATTCCCGAGCCTTCGCCAAGCGGCTGATCATTTGCCTGCCGGCATTGCACCGGCTGCGATGGCGTTTTCGAGTTCGCCAACGGAGTGCGCTGGCCGCAGCTGCGCCAGGAGTTGTTCCAACGTGCTCAGACGTACCGTGGCCCGCAAGGTGTCCGCTTCGGCGTGTTCCCGGCGCTGGCGCTCTTCGATCAGATCGGTCCGCGCCGCAGCCAGTTCGGTGCGCACGCTTTCCAGCGCTTGCACATCGCCGGTCCAGCGCACCTGCAGGGCTTGGTGCTCGGCGGCCGCCAGGCGCAGCGCGTCGTGCTCGCGTTGCTGGGCGTCGGCCCGCTGGCGTGCCTGCGCCAGTTCCCGCTGCAGCCGGGTCTGGCGTTCCAGCCACTGGCCGTTGTCTCGGTTGAGCTGCATCAGGTCGTGGTTCTTGGCGGTCAGCGCCTCGTTGGCCTGCCGTAGGGCGACCTGCAGCTCTTGCACCTGGTGCGCGTGCCGGCGCTGTTCCTGCTCACGCTGGTCCTTGACCGAGGTGCGGTAGTGCTCGAGGGCTTCCCTGGCGTGTTCGTGCTTGTGTTCCAACGATTTCGCATGGGCGTCGTGCTCGGCCACGCGAACGGTCAGGCCGCAGATCCGCTCCTCCAACTGAGCCAGTTCGGTGGTGCGGCGGGCCACCTCGCCCCTGGCGGCGTCGACCGCCTCGCGTTCTGCCTGCAGTACAGTCTCGCAGCGCTGCAGCTGCGTCGTGAGTGAGTCAGCCTCTTGCCGGGCCTGCTCCAGCGTTTGGGTGCGCTCCTGGAGCTGCGCCTGGAAGCGCGCCTGGGCCTGCGCCACGACCGTATCGGCCTCGGCGTGCAACCGCTCGGCGAGGCGGGCGACGAGGTCTTGGAGTGCGTCGCTCACGGCCATCTTCGCGCCAACGCCTTGCCCTTCCTCCTCTTCCAATTCCCTCAGATAACGGTGAATGGTGGTCTTGGAACCGGTATTGCCGAGCGCCACCCGAACCGCATCGACAGACGGATGCTTGCCCGTTGCGCGCAGGCTATCGCGGGCACGCTGCACATCGCTTTTGTACAACCCGGACCTTGCCATACGTCACTCCACGTATTTCGTAACGTATTACATACCATGTAATTACATGCTACTCAACGCACCAAAACGGACCGTCGGTGCGCGTTGAACTCACGCGGGATAATCTAGAATTATCCCGCCTAATCCCGATTTTTCGACTATGCTCGCACGCGGGCCGGTACACCCCGGCCCATCGGGCGACTGGGAGGGCCGATGATCAGCGTTGGGCAGTACCTGGAAGCCGCCACCCGACCCAACACCGAACGCGCTTACGCTGCGGCAACCCGCCATTTCGAGGTCGAGTGGGGCGGCCACCTGCCGGCCACCGCCGACAACGTGGCGCGCTACCTTGCCGCCTATGCCGGGCAACTCGCGCTCAACACACTCAGGCACCGGCTCGCAGCACTGGCGCAGTGGCACCAGGTGCACGGCTTTGTCGACCCGACCCGGGCGCCGGTGGTGCGCCAAGTGCTCAAGGGCATCCAGACCCTGCACCCGAGCGTCGAAAAACGCGCCACGCCCCTGCAACTCGCCCAGCTGGGCCAGGTCACGACATGGCAGGAAGACGCTGCGGCTGCGGCCCAGTCTCGCGGCGATCGCGCCGCAGAACTGCGGCATCTGCGCGATCGCGCCTTGCTGCTGCTCGGCTTCTGGCGCGGCTTCCGCGGCGATGAACTCACCCGCCTCCAGGTGAACCACCTGCGCCTGGTGCCGGGCGAAGGCATGACCTGCTTCCTGCCGCACAGCAAGAGCGATCGCCAGCACGCCGGCACCACCTACAAGGTCCCGGCGCTGTCGCGCTGGTGCCCGGTGGCTGCGACGTCGCGCTGGATCGCGGTGGCCGCGTTGACCGACGGCCCGGTGTTCCGTGCAATCGACCAGTGGGGTGGTCTCGCCGACACCGGCTTGCACCCCAATAGTCTGGTGCCGCTGCTCCGGCGCATCTTCGGTGAGGCCGGCTTGGCGTCACCGAATACCTACAGTGGGCATTCGTTGCGGCGCGGCTTCGCCGGCTGGGCCAACGCCAACGGCTGGGACGTGAAGGCCCTGATGGAATACGTCGGCTGGCGCGATGTGCACTCGGCGATGCGTTACATCGATGGGGGCGATCCTTTCGCACGCCGGCGCATCGAAGCCAGTCTGCCGGAAGCGCCCGCGCTGCCAAGGCCTGCAACGACCTGAGGGGCTGGATGGCGTCGATCGAACGGACCGCATACCCGCAGTTCAAGCGCAACCCGGTCGTCCGCGAACTGGTTGCGGCCTACACGCCAACCGACGCTGAGGTGGCCTTCGTTGCCGAGTACACCCGGCAGCCTGCGCACCGCCTGACGCTGACGATCCTGCTCAAGACCTTCCAACGGCTGGGGTATTTCCCCGTGTTGGACGAAGTCCCGCCGGCGGTGATGCGCCATATCCGCAGCGCGCTGAAACTGCGCGTGCAGGTCAAGCCAGCGAATCTTGCCAACGCCTCGCGCTATCGCTACTACCGTCGGATCCGTCAATTCCTGCAGGTCCGGGCCTACAGCGACGGCGGGCTGAAGATTGCGGCACGCGCGGTATACGAAGCCGCTGCGGTGATGGATAACCCGGCAGACCTGATCAACGTAGCCATCGAACAGCTCGTGCGTGATCGCGTCGAGCTGCCGGCGTTCTCCACACTGGATCGCCTGACCCGGCGCATCCGCACGCTGGTCAACGGGCGCTATTTCGCTCAGATCGAGGCTCGACTGACCATCGATGAAAAACAGCGCCTGGAAGGCCTCCTGCAGGTCGAACAGGGGCGTCAGAAGAGCCCGCTGCACGCGATCAAGCGCCTACCCAAGCGCTCTTCGCTGCAGCATTTCCAGGAGTTGATCGACCATATCGCCGAACTGGACGAATTGGTCGGCAGCGAGTTGCACCTGGCGGGCATCCCGGAGGTCAAGCTCAAGCACTTCGCTGCCGAGGCGCGGGCATTGGATGCTTCCGAGCTGCGCAAGTTTCGGCCCGCCAGGCGCTACGCCGTACTGGTGTGCTTGATCCACCGGGCCCGGGTCCAGACGCGCGACGATCTCGCGGAAATGTTCATCAAGCGCATGGGGAACATCCACAACCGGGGCCGAGAGGAACTGGAGCGGCTGAGGGCGCGCTATCGCGAGAAGACCGAAACGATCGTGGCGACGATGTCGGATGTGGTCCGCGTCCTCGACCATCATCGCGGCGACACCGAGGCGGGGCGTGAAATCCGCCGCCTGGTCAACGCCCATGGTGGCGTGCAGACGTTGCAGGCCGACTGCAACGCCATTGCGGCGCATAGTGGCGACAATCACTTGCCGCTGCTGTGGCCGTTCTACAAAAGTCACCGCTCCACCATCCTGCGGATGGTGCGTAGGCTGGACTTGGCCTCGACCACGGAGGACCGCTCGCTGATCGACGCGATCGAGCTGATCCTGACGCAGGAACGAACCCGCAGCGATTGGTTGGACGAAGCGGTCGATCTGGCGTTCACCACCCAGCTTTGGCGCAAGACCATCGTCCATCGCACCGAACGAGGCGAGGAGCGCATCCACCGGCGTCTGTTCGAGGTTTGTGTGTTCTCATCGCTGGCCAACGAACTGAAATCGGGCGACGTGGCTGTGCGCGGATCGGAAACCTACGCCGACTACCGCGAACAGTTGCTGCCGTGGGAGCAGTGCGAGCCTCTGTTGGAGGATTACTGCAAGCACGTGGTGCTGCCGGCCACGGCCGTGGGCTTCGTCAATGCCTTGCAATCGCGCCTGACGCAAGTCGCCGAGCTGACCGATCAGGGCTATCTGGAGAACGGCCAAGTGGTCATCGGCGAGGATGGCATTCCGGTACTCAAGCGCAGCAAGGCCAAGGAGATGAGCTGCGGGGCCCGTGCCCTGGAAACCGCCGTCCTCGACCGCATGCGCGAACGCAGCGTCATCGAGATCCTGTGCGATGTGGCCCACTGGACGCGCTGGCCCCGGCACTTCGGTCCTCTGTCCGGCTCGGACGCCAAGATCGAGCAACCGACCGAGCGCTACGTCCTCACCGCCTTCACCTATGGTTGCAACCTCGGACCGGCCCAGGCTGCCCGACACCTGCGTGGCGCCGTCTCGGCACACATGCTGTCGTTCGTCAACCGCCGGCATGTGGATGCCAACAAACTGGCGGCGGCCTGTCGGGACATCATCAACAGCTACGCCGGCCTGCAGCTCCCCAAATGCTGGGGCGATGGCAAGAGCGCAGCCGCCGACGGCACCAAGTACGACCTCTACGACCAGAATCTGCTCGCCTCGTACCACATCCGCTATGGCGGCTACGGCGGCATCGCCTACCACCACGTGTCCGATACGTACGTCGCGCTGTTCAGCCACTTCATTCCGTGCGGTGTCTGGGAGGCGGTCTACATCATCGATGGCCTGCTGAAGAACACCTCCGACATCCAGCCTGACACCGTCCACGCCGACACGCAGGGGCAGTCGCTGCCGGTGTTCGGCCTTTCGCATCTGCTAGGCATCCAGCTGATGCCGCGCATCCGCAACTGGCGCGAATACAAGTTCTTCCGCCCCGATGAGGACATTCGTTACGAACACATCGATGCGCTGTTCCGGGACACTGTTGACTGGGATCTGATCGAGACCCACTGGAAAGACCTGATGCAGGTCGTGCTCTCGATCAAGACCGGCAAGATCGCGGCCTCGACGCTGATGCGCAAGCTGGGCAACTACAGCCGCAAGAACCGGCTGTACCAGACCTTCAAGGCGCTCGGTTCAGCCGTGCGCACCTTGTTCCTGCTGCAGTACATCTCCAACCGCGAGTTGCGCGAACAGATCACCGCCTCGACCAACAAGGTGGAGGCCTACAACGGCTTCGCAAAGTATTTCTTCTTCGGCGGGGAAGGGGTGATTGCCGACAACGACCCCGTCGAGCAGGAGAAGGCCGTCCAATACAACGACTTGGTCTCCAATGCCGTCATCTTCTACAACGTGGTCGAACAGACCCGAATCATGACGTCTCTGATGCGGCAGGGGTGGAAGATCACGCGGGAAGACGTGGCGTTCCTCAGCCCGTACGTGACCAGCCATGTAAAACGCTTCGGGGATTACCTGATTGATGTGGAGGCGGTCCCGGAACCGTATGAGACTGAACTGGCATTGGCAGGGTAGTTTTTGTGCGCCAAAATATCCGCTAACTCACTGATGCAATGGATGAAATCTAATCTTGTGAGCTATTTTTACACGTATGTCGGCTGAACCCCATATTGAAATCACGGGGGCTACTCCGGCCTACGGCCGAGGCGGCCGGGAGCGCAGGAAACGACCCAAGAATCATGGGCGCAAATCCCGGCCGCGAGGCTTCGCCATTAGTAATACGGACGGACCCTGAACACCAAGCTGGCCGCTATCAGCGGCATCCACGATGGCAGCGCCCAGGATGGTGGCTATTTCTGTCGATCCCCCAAAAAATCAAAGTCGGCTGTAAGCGATTGATTTAAAATGGAAAATCTGCCGCGCTAGGCCTGTGACGGTCCCTCCGTGAACGCTCGGCTCCAGTAGGCCGCTTCGGCAAAGAGCGCAGCCAGGGCGTCGAGGTCGACTTTCGTTTGCGCATCGCTGAACTCGAAGTTGCCGAACAGGTTCACGTGCTGCCAGGCGACGGGCGAGATGCCACGCAACGCGTTGATGGCGGCCTGGTCGCCTGCGGCCAACTTCTGTTCGTAGACCTTGGACAGCAGGGCCGTGTTGTAGAAGATCACGGCATTGGCGATAAACCGCGAGCACTCGTTCCAAAGTTGCTGCTCGGCCTCGGTCTTCACGCGGAACGCGCCGCCGTTGACGTAGGCCACCGCCCGGCGAAACCGGTGGTAGGCCTCGCCTCGGTTCAGCGCCTTCTGCACGGCCTGCCTCAGGTCCACGTCGTCGATGAAGTCGAGGATGTAGAGCGTTCGGCAAATGTCTTCGAGCTCCCACAAGGCACGCTTGGTCTGGTTTTGCCGCAAGTAGCTGCTGAGCTTGCGCACGATGGTGGCCTGCGTCACGTCCTTCTGCGCCAGCGACGCCATGATGCGCAGGATGTTGGGCCACTCCTTGATGATGAGCTCCTCGCTGACTTTGCGGGACGGCCGAATCAGCATCTCGTCACCGTAGGAGCTCGGGCTATCGAAGCCCACCAGCGTCATCGCCTTCTTGTACAGGTCGCGGTAGCGCGGTGCAAACCCGTAGCCGTAGACCCGCAGGGTCCAGAAGTTCACCTGGTTGGTGCCATGCGTGTCCGTGGAATGGCGCTCCGGCTTGATGTCCGAGGTGTTGTTGTGCAGTAGGTCGAACACGTAGTGGCTTTCATGTTCCTGCGTGCCGATGATGCGTGCATTGATCGGCAGATGGTTGGCCACCAGCGTGCATGCGCTCACGCCCTTTTGTAGCCCGAAATACTTCGGCGAATGCCGGGCATTGAAGGTGTTGATCTGCGTTTCGAAGCGCTGACCGTCGCTGCTGGAGTGCAGCTTGTCGCCGATGTTGTACAGATGGAAAACCGGCAGCTTCGCGGTGGCGTTGCTGATGGCGTCGTTGGCCGCACGCAAGGTTTCCAGCCGCAGGTAGTTGCGCGCGGTCCCCTGCAACGATGCGAAGCTGATGCCCGACACCTCAGCCATTTTCAACAGACCCATGTTGGTGCCCAGCGCGACGACGCAGGCCAAGATCTGCCGGGCGTCTGGCGCCTGCTTGACGTAGCGCTCGAGCACGTGGGTGAAGCTGTTGAGGAATCCGGTGCCCCCGGCAACGAACCAAAGTAAGTCGGCGATGCCGATACCCGGGAGTTGGCCATAGAAGGGGCTGTTGGCCGGCTCCTTGGCCGTCGGATAGATCAGACTCCAGCGGCGCTTTTCACCGCGGCCGCGAATCTTGATGTGCTCATTGGTGGCTTCGAGAATCCGCCGGTTCACGTCCACAAAGCGTGTGCGCACCGCCTCGCGAAAGGTGCTGAGCGTGTCCTCGATCGGCGCCAGCAGCAGTGGTACGCCGATCTCGGCAAGCACGGCATCGCGCTGGGCCCAGCGTTCGTCGCTGATCAGGTCATCCTCGAAGCGGCGGAACTCGTTGCTGTGCTCCACGAAGACATCCCCGGCCTGCAGCGCCTGGCACAGCAGCCGGTAGGCCAGGAACTCGTAGCGGTCGGTATCGAGCCGGTTCGCGCGTACCTTGCCCTCGTGGTACAGGTACAGACGCAGGTGCTTTGGGATCAGATGCCGGGGAAAGGCCTCGGGTTTGACGTCGCGCGGCGACTGGCCCGCGCGCAGCAACTTCTGCAAGAAGGTCACGGCCTGCAGCAGCGGAGCGTCCTCCACCCGTCCGCCGAAATCCAGCTCGCAGAACAAATGTCGCAGATTGAGCTTGAACGTGCGGGACAACTGCGTGTACTGACTCCACTGGTAGGCGATCTTGTCGAAGGCGATGTTGCGCAGATGGTCGGCCACCGTCGGGAACTGCTCGCGCTCGAGAAGGCCAAACGCCTTGGTCTGCACGTCTGCGAAGCGGGCATCGGTCGCGATGGAGGGGTCGATGAACAGTCGTAGCACGTCGCCTGCCGCGTGCAGGTTTTCGGTGGCGTTGAGCATGGCCTGGTTCATCGCTTCCTCGGCCGCCAGCTTGGCCTGGTGTTCGTAGTGCTCGACCAGGTGCACGAAGGACTCGATCAGGTTGTCGCTGATCTGACGGAACCGATGGAAGGCGAAGCACAGCAGATAGAGCCGGGCGCTGGCGCGCGGCATTTGCTGAAGTTTGTAGACCGAATAGAACTTCACCAGCGACGCGTAGTACTTGACGCTGTCGTTGGACAAGGCGGCCTTGACGAGGAACGTGCGCGCGAAATCGTGCAACGGCTGGAACCGCTGCCGGCGCTCGACCTCCTGCTTGAGCTCCTTGTGGCTGAAGTCCTTGGGCTCGCGTTTGAGCGCGCTGATGCGGTAGATCTGCTCATCGGCCGCGAGCAACTCGTCCAGTGCCCGGGCGACCTTGGCCGGCATGGATTTCTGGAGCAACGCGGCGACGCGGGTGCGTTCGTGCGTCACCACCCGGCCGATCATGTCCTGCAGGGTCGTGTACTTCGGCGCGACGATGTGCTCGTTGGTTAGGTACTGCAGCGACTCGCGAAGGATGTACGTCGGCTGAGTGGACAGCATCGCGATGCGCGCGGCCTTGTCCTGCAGGGCCTGCTGCGCTACGGCGTCGCAATGCCGAAAGCCGACCAGCTCCAGTACCCGGCGTTGGATCGCGGTGCGCGTCGTTGTCGACGGCGGCTTGATCGAATCCAGCGTGTATGCGGCCAAGTATTTCGTCAGCAGGTAGCGCAGATCCTCGGCCACCTCAGCCGGCTCGAACACGAAGAACTGGCACTTGGCCTTGAAGTAGCCCAGCTCGAGTGCCAGGTAGGCGCCCACCGATGGCGTGCGAGCCTGGACCGCTTCGAGTTCACGCGGGCCGAGATCGAAATACAGTTGTCGCTCGTCGTCGGTCAAGCGCGGCAGGCCGTACAGGGCATGGACTTCTTCCGGAGTGAGGATGAACAGGCGGTGCGAGTCGGCGGCCGACGACATTCGAGAGAGATCCAGTGCGGCGATTCTTGTTGGGAGCAGTCCGCCATGCGCGGGCTGCGCGACGGGCAAGGGGCGAGATTATGCCGAACTATTGAGATAAGGCTTATTATCAAATGGCCATCGCCAACTTCATAATCTGACGTTTGTGAAAACACGCCACCCCTCAGACTCGACCGCATCCGACCGCCTGGTCGGCCTGCCAGATGCGGACGCGCTAGCGGCCGTGCGGGCCTGGTACCAGGGACTCTCCGCGCGCGAAGCGGTCGCGCGGTATCTGAGCCATCGCAAAGTAGACGGGGATTCTTCGCGCGGCATCCTCGGGCGTGTGCGCCGGCAATTGGCCACCTATGTGCTGCAGTTTCACCGACCGGATCTCGCCGCATTGTTCAGTCACCCGGAATCCGAGGGCGGATTCAACTCCGATTCGCAACGCTGTTGAGGACCTCCTCGGAGAAGACTTCGAGGGGCGTTTTGAATCCGAGTATCTTGCGCGGACGATTGTAGAGTCGCTGTTCGATCCATCGCAGGTGCGCATCGGTGATGGTGCTGAAATCGATGTGTCGTGGCAAGTACTGGCGCGTCAATCCGTTGGCATTTTCGTTGCTGCCTCGCTGCCATGCGCAGTACGGATCTGCAAAATAGAAGTCGCTCTGCAAGCAGGCGGCAATGAGCCGATGATCGGCGAATTCCTTGCCGTTGTCGGCGGTGAGGGTGTGCACCGTGTGGCCTAGGCCGCCCAGGCGCTGGACGATGGCGTTGCGCACGTTCTCGGCGGTGCCGTCAGGCGAGTAAGCCAGCAGATGCAGGCGACTGCGGCGTTCGGTCATGCTGACCACCACGGCCTTTCCGTGTGAGGCCCGGAGGGTATCCAGCTCCCAGTCGCCGATGCGGCTTCGCTGCTCCACCACGCTGGGGCGCTGTGTCCAGCTGCGCCGATGTGTCAGCTGTCCGCGGCCATCGCGCACGCCCCGCCGACGGCGCTTGCGGCGGCGCTTGCGTAGATGCGTGAACAACTGGCCACCGCGCTTGTGGTCAGCGTAGATGTGCCGATAGATCCATTCGTGACTGGCCAGGCCGGTGCGACCGGCAATCTGTTCCGGGCTGAAGTCCTCGCTCAGCAGGACCTCGATCTGTGCGATGCGCTCAGCGTCGATGCGTGGACGCCGGCTGGCCTGCGTGCGCCGATGCTCGCTGATGCGCTGTGCGTGATCTGGCAGATAGTGCCGAGCGTGCTGATTGCGGCGCAGTTCGCGGCTGATCGTGCTGGGCGCGCGCTCCAACGCATCGGCGATGGCCCGCATCGACATCCCGGTTTCATATAACGCATGCAAACGGTATCGTTCGGCCTGGTCCAGGCGGCTGGATGACATGGGCAACTCCACTTGGCGGTGAAGTCGCTCAAGTCAGGTCGCCGGGCCACTTCACAACCGTTGGTGTTGCGAATCGGAGTTGAAGCCGCCAGCGGTTTCCCTGCATCAAGGGCGCCCGCGCTATCTCCGCCTGGATGTGGTCTCCAGCTTCCGAAGAAGCGTCGTGCACACGTGGGCTCAGCAGGCACTGGCACCGGGCACCCATGTCGTCAGTGATGGGCTGACAGCGTTCACCGGTGTGGGCTGGGCAGGCCTGACCCACGATGCCATCGTGACCGGAAGCGGCCGCAAAGGCGTCCAGCAGCCTCGTCTGCGTTGGGTCAATACGATCCTGGGCAATCTCAAAACGGCGCTTAGCGGCACCCACCATGCGGTGGACTTCCCCAAATACGGCGCGCGCTACCTGCATGCGCATGCCTACCGCTTCAATCGCCGCTTCAACCTGGCCGCCATGGTGCCGCGCCTGGCCAGTGCCCTGGCCGGCGCGGGAAGGCTCACAGAGCAGCAACTGCGTACGACAGCTGAGACACAGCGCTAATCAGGACGACCTGGGGGGCGCCATCGGTGTTGATGCGCGCAATGAGTGGCTTCGGCGGTGGCCGATTGGTCACGGCAATGAGGCCGCCAGCCAGCAGCACCGACAACGCGTAGCCGCCCACCGCTGCCCAGCGCCATGCGCGTTTGTCGCTCTCCGATTTCTCTAACTTGTCGGTCCAGCCTTTGCGCGCTGAATCGTGGTGTGGGGACATCGGCGCCGAGCTGGGACGCTGGCCGACGGGCGTTTGCAGTAGGTCTTTGGTGCTGCTCATGCGTGTTAGCTCTCGTCGTTGGTGGGGGCAATCGTCGGGTTCCCACTACCGCCACTGCTGGTGGTTGTGGCTCCTTTCACAGCCGTGGTTGTTGCTTTGGCGACCGTTGCTGCGTCGCTGAATCGCTGCCTGCCCGCTTCCAGCCGTTCCGGCGATGGCGTGGGCGGCGCAGGCGGTGACGATGCGGTCGGGGAAACACCGCCGCCCATCGTCACGCCCTGCGACCAGGCATCTTTCACGGCAGCGCCGGCATTGGTGACTGGCGAAGCGGCCATTCGGCCCGCTTGGGTCACACCGGCTGCGGCGTAGCTGGCACCAGCTGACACACCGCGATCGATGTTGGCGGCGGCAGCTGACCCGAACTTCATAGCGGCCTGGCCTAGCCGGGTGCTTGCGGCACGTTGAAGTCCAGCCGCTGCGGCTTGGCCGGCCGGCGTGGTGCTTGCGGCCATCAGCCCAGCAATTACGCCACCACGCACACCCGGATTACTCAGTGCGGCCGCACCAGCTCCTGTGCTGTTGGCGGCAGCGGCGCTGCCGGCGCCGTGGATCTGCCCAGCGGCGGTGATGGTCTTGGCTGCACTGGCCGCGCCCATGCGGCCCAGCGCGGCGGCACCCACGCCTGCGCCGATCGCAGCAGCGCCGGCACCGATGGCGACGCCAGCCGCGCTACCGGCGGTCAGCGATGGTGAGCCTGATAGCAGGCCTCCGGCCACAGCGGGGGCGTGTACGGCTAGGATCGCCATCACTCCAGCGGATACAGCGGCGAGATAGGTAACCAGTATCTCGGGGGCCGGCGGCACAGTGAATGTCGCCATTACGTTGCCGTAAACCGCCATGATGAAGCTCAACACCATGAGCTTGACACCCTGCGCTATGACAGCGCCGATCGCTTTTTCAGCAAGGAAGGCCGTGTGATTGCTTATCCCCCAGGGAACCAGAATTAGCCCTGCAAGAGTACTCACCACGGACGCGTGAGGCTTTAGCCGCCGATGCTGCGCGGCAAGCCTACGGGCTGGATGAAGCGCAGCCCATTTCGCCGCGCACGACAACAGCGATCCTGGAGGACGCAGAGCGACTGGACGCCTTGGGTCGCCCGCCCTTGAGTTGGTGAACTGTCCTCTGGTCGCGGATGTGTCATTCTCAGAGGACAACCGCACGGAATGTCAGGAGTCGGCTGCACTGGTGGATTCCAGCGCGGCGTATAGAGCCGTCTTGCTCACCTTGAGCCGTGTAGCGGCCTCTCGGGCATTAAGCCCGTTGGCGAAAGGTTGCGGTTCGTGGCCGCCTGCAGGTGGCCACCATCGCGGCGAGGCCGCCAGCGCACATAACGCAAGATTCCACGCAGTGGGGCAGGGCTTCCTCCGCACATGAACCCAAAGTAGTCCAGATGTTGCATCGCCCGGGCGCATCCATTAGGCTAGCCTCACCACTCCTCCCCTGTCGCCCCATTCAGTTGGGTAACGGCTTGGGACGAAAAAACCGCCGCAAGGCGTTTTTTTCATGTCCGCAGGAAGCTCCATGTGACCATCGCCAAAGCGACTGCCGTCTACATCGATGGCTACAACCTATACTACGGGCGCATCCGTGGGTCTGCCGGAGTTTGTCAGCGGCCAGCCGTATGATCGGACACGCCGGGTTCGGGTCTGGAAGCTCGAAGAGAAACAGACCGATGTGAACCTGGCGCTGGCCATGTATCGCGATGCTGCGTCGGCGCGCTATCAGCAGCTGGTTGTGTGCTCCAACGATAGCGATATCGAGCCGGTCCTTGCGGCGATCCGCGAGGACTTCCCGATCATCGTGCTAGGCGTGGTCACGCCACGCAGGCCGCCGATCGATGGTGAATCGGACAGAAGAGTCAGCGTCTCGCTGTCGTGCCGCGCTGACTGGACACGTCAATACATTTTGGATGATGAGCTCGCGGCCGCCCAGCTACCGAAACGCGTTCGTAAGCCTGGCAAGGCAATCGATATGACGCGGCGGCTTCTGCAAGCGGAGCGCGCAGGGGCGAGGATTAGGGCCGACTGGCGATGACGCGGCACGCGGCATCGGTGCGCAGCACCCCAAGCCGGTGACCGCTTGCGGTCACGCCTCCGCTTGAACTGCCAGAAACCAATTACCAAATCACACCACAATGGGTTTCAGATGCCCGAGTCGCATATTTTCTTTGAAGGTCTCAAGGCAAGCAGCTTTCGCATCGTCCACGGATCGGTAGGCACACCCAAAAAAAGGTGGGTCCGCGTCGGGGCTGTCGCCGCTTCTTGGCACTGGCCGAATACGGTATTCGTACGTATCCAGCCAGAATCCCGACTTCCACACCTCCAACCGCCAACCGCCAACCGTGCATCTCTCCATACGACATGAGTTGATCTTGTGGGCTGTCGTCACTGTTCATGTCGCTCCACGTTGTCAGTCACGGGTTCGGTTGGCTGCGAAGACCTTCGGTTTTTCCTGGTACCTAGCAGAACGCCGCGTAGAGCCCCACCTTGGGGTCGACACCGGCAATGATCGAAAACGCGATGGCTTCGGGAATCAGCGCAAGCGCGACCACGATGCCGGCGAGCACATCGCCACGCACATTGCCGAACCATTGCTGGCGAGACTGCGAGCGCGTGATGCGTCAGGTCAGGGTGGCGTCATGGTGTCGGAGGAGATCGCTGTAGACGAATCTCGATGCTAACGCGTTGAAGCACTGCAGAACAAGACAGGCTGCGCAGCCCGCATGCCGAGTTGCTACAGTCGATTCAATACTCGACAATCGATGCCCGATGTTCAAGCTGTTGCCGCCAAAGACAAACCATCCATGCCCCACGCAAACCCCTGTTTTCCGCAACTCCCGATCAGCAGGAACGATCGATGAGCTCCGCACAGCGCATCGATGCGCTCACCGGAATTCGCGGACTGGCCGCTTTGCTGGTGGTCTATTCGCATCTTGCGGAAGACGGATTCTTCTCGCGTAGCCATCTGTATCCGGGCGAAGTGGGCGTCATGGTGTTCTTCACCCTGAGCGGATTCTTGATGGCCTTTCTGTACGGCCACAAGCAATTCGACTACGCCTCCGTGGTGCGCTACGGCATCTCGCGTTTTTCGCGGATTGCCCCGGCCTATCTGTTTGTGGTGATCGGTTCCTATCTGATCTACAACTTGATCGACCCATCATTCGTCTACGCGATCACCCATCAGAACCTGCTGCGTCACCTGTTGTTCTCCGGCAATGTGTCCGCGCTGTGGAGCATTCCGCCGGAGGTGCAGTTCTATGCGGTCTTCGTGGGCCTATGGTTCGCACTGTGGAAATTCAGAAACCAAGGCAACGCCTCCGTGCTTGCAATCGTGCTGACCGCGATTTTTCTGCTGATCTCCTACCGTGACCAACTGCCCGGCACCTTTGTCGGCTCCAAGATGCAGTACTTCTTCTCGGGCGTGCTGTTCGGGTTGTTCCGCAATCAAGCCTGGTCCGACAAGGGCATGCGCACGCTTGCGTTGCTGCAGGGCCTGACGCTGATCGTTATCGGCCTGGTCATCGCACGCATCCTGCCGGTGGAATTCGGCAGCAAGCGCGAGTTCTACAACTATCTGGAAGGCGCGTTGTTCTCGGGCATCTTCGTTTTCATGTTCTCCTTCGATACACCGCTGAGCAAGCTGCTGTTCGGCCACCGGCCCATCATGATGTGTGGCGAGTTCAGCTTTTCGATGTATCTGCTGAACATTCCGGTGATCTATGTCGCCATGAAATTACTGGGCGACCACGCGCATACCCCGGCCATGGCCGCGCTGATCACCTTGGTGGTTTTCTTGCTGGCATGGCTGATGTATCGCGTCATCGAGCTGCCCGGTAACACGCTGTTGCGGCGCATTGGAACCAGGCTTTTCGAATCGCGTCCGTTAGGGAAGGTCTGAATAACGCGGCCTGAGAGCGCGGAATGTCGCGTCGTTGCGGAGAGTCGCGTTTGGATCTTCGGAGTTTGGCCATTTCTGGCGCTTTCCGTGGGAAATCCCCGGGCGGATTCAACTCCGATTCGCAACGCTGTTGAGGACCTCCTCGGAGAAGACTTCGAGGGGCGTTTTGAATCCGAGTATCTTGCGCGGACGATTGTAGAGTCGCTGTTCGATCCATCGCAGGTGCGCATCGGTGATGGTGCTGAAATCGATGTGTCGTGGCAAGTACTGGCGCGTCAATCCGTTGGCATTTTCGTTGCTGCCTCGCTGCCATGCGCAGTACGGATCTGCAAAATAGAAGTCGCTCTGCAAGCAGGCGGCAATGAGCCGATGATCGGCGAATTCCTTGCCGTTGTCGGCGGTGAGGGTGTGCACCGTGTGGCCTAGGCCGCCCAGGCGCTGGACGATGGCGTTGCGCACGTTCTCGGCGGTGCCGTCAGGCGAGTAAGCCAGCAGATGCAGGCGACTGCGGCGTTCGGTCATGCTGACCACCACGGCCTTTCCGTGTGAGGCCCGGAGGGTATCCAGCTCCCAGTCGCCGATGCGGCTTCGCTGCTCCACCACGCTGGGGCGCTGTGTCCAGCTGCGCCGATGTGTCAGCTGTCCGCGGCCATCGCGCACGCCCCGCCGACGGCGCTTGCGGCGGCGCTTGCGTAGATGCGTGAACAACTGGCCACCGCGCTTGTGGTCAGCGTAGATGTGCCGATAGATCCATTCGTGACTGGCCAGGCCGGTGCGACCGGCAATCTGTTCCGGGCTGAAGTCCTCGCTCAGCAGGACCTCGATCTGTGCGATGCGCTCAGCGTCGATGCGTGGACGCCGGCTGGCCTGCGTGCGCCGATGCTCGCTGATGCGCTGTGCGTGATCTGGCAGATAGTGCCGAGCGTGCTGATTGCGGCGCAGTTCGCGGCTGATCGTGCTGGGCGCGCGCTCCAACGCATCGGCGATGGCCCGCATCGACATCCCGGTTTCATATAACGCATGCAAACGGTATCGTTCGGCCTGGTCCAGGCGGCTGGATGACATGGGCAACTCCACTTGGCGGTGAAGTCGCTCAAGTCAGGTCGCCGGGCCACTTCACAACCGTTGGTGTTGCGAATCGGAGTTGAAGCCGCCCCCCTTTGGCAGGAAGTCTTCGCCGACGAAGAAGTTCCGAAGACTTCTCGACGCGTCGAGTCCGGCAAGCGGCAGTGCCGACATCACCAGAGACAAGGCTGTCAGCGAACAACTCGCTCTCTGCGTCTGGTGGTCCCAGCCTTGACGACCTGCCGGCGGAAGTCCAACACCGGCTCATAGAAACCCTTCGCAGCCATGACATCTTCCAGACGCTCAGCGACTTGCACGCGCTGAGAATGACCTCCACTGGGCTCCGTGACGCTGTGGCGGGAAGCATCGACCTGCACTACGACGAACTTTGTCACGCGGTCAACGAAGTCAATGCGTTCGTAAGCAGGATGCCGGATGAAATCCTCGCGGACGCCGAAGTGATGCGCTCTCTTGGAACGATGCTGACGTTCCTCTCGTCTCCACACCGCGAACGCCTCATCGCCTTGGTGGCTGGAGGCGTCGATGAGGAGCCCAGTGGGCGCGCCCTTGGTGCGCTTGGCGCTGCCATGCGCTGCCTGAACGATGGGCAGCGCGAGCGACTCGTTGTGGCCGCCACGCGCATCACGGACGATTGGGCCAAATCGGATGCATTGGTCGGTCTGGCAACGGGGATGGGCAATTTGCACCCGGAACAGCGCCAGCAGCTGATTTCCGTCGCCCTCGATATCGGCGACGAATGGGCCAGGGCGGATGCGTTGGTCGGCATGGGCCTGGTCATGGCTGAGCTGAGCGAGCCAGACCACGAGCGGCTCCTTGCCTGCGCGATTGGTATCCGCGACGAGTCGGCCCGCGCCGATGCGCTAGCAGGCCTAGGGGCCGGCATCGCCAACCTTGGCGGAACGCATCGCGATCGCCTGTTTGCCGCAATGATGAACCTCGGAAATGATCATCCCAAAGCTCTGGCTCTGACAGGGCTGGCGGCTGGGTTTGTTCACCTTAGCAACACCCAGCACGAGCTTTTCGTTTCGGTTTTGGAAGGTACCGGCAACAGAGTCGCGAAGGCGGTTGCACTTCGCGGGCTATGCACGGCAATGCCCCACTTGAGCACGCCGCAACGAGCGCGCATCGTGGCCGCCGTGATCGCCGCCGGACATGTCCACAACACTCGAGCGCTGGCCGAGTTGGGGGCAAGACTCTCTTTTCTCGGTACATCGCAGCGCGAGCAGGTCGTTATTGCCATCACGGAAATTCCCGACAAGGCCGCCATGTCCGTTGCCTTGACCGGCATGGGCGCCGGAATGGCCTGTCTTAGTGAGTCGCAGCGCGAGCGTCTGTTCCTCGCAGCAGACGGCATCGTCAATGAGTGGGCGAGAACTCGCGCTCTGGCTGGGCTCGCAGTTGGATTGGCCTTTCTGGACGAACAACAAAGCGACGGGCTGGTTACCGCGGTAGACGCCATTGGCGGCGAGTGGGCAAAGGCACACATGTTGTCAGCACTAGGGGCGAGCATGGCTCACATGACGGAGGCACAGCGTGAGCGGGTTCTGGCGGCCGCAACCGGCATTGCCGACGAGGGCGCCAGGGCCGTCGCGCTAACTGGAATTGGGACTTGGATCGCTCAACTTGGCGAGTCGAACCGCCGACAGCTCTTTGACGCAGCGGCGGATCTTTCCGATGCGTTGGTCAACGCCCGTGTCACGGCTCATTTGTGGGCGGCTGAAAGGCCGCGGTGGCCGTGAGACCCAGCAGTGAGAGGGCGTCGGTTTGCAAGGCGTGTGCGTGGCCAAGTTGGAATTCTTAAGTCGGTTCACCGTTCCGTTGCTCCCGAACCCCTTTTTCTTCTTGCGCCATCCGGCGCCGGGCATGCGCTGGGTGGGCTCGT
Organism: Xanthomonas graminis pv. graminis; assembly: GCF_030168915.1. Taxonomy (NCBI): domain Bacteria; kingdom Pseudomonadati; phylum Pseudomonadota; class Gammaproteobacteria; order Lysobacterales; family Lysobacteraceae; genus Xanthomonas; species Xanthomonas graminis. Next base: position 63,590 of record NZ_CP076256.1, read on the forward strand.
CGCGGCCACGATCCTCGCCCGAATGGAAACCCTTTGCCGAGGGCTGTCGGCGCGGTCGGCTGCCTACGCCTTGCAGGCACAGCCATGCGAGCCATTCGCTGGCGCGGGGTACCGAGCTGACGAGCGTCCGCGATAATCTTTGTCACGCATCGCTGTACACCACCTCAATCCATCTGCATGGCGACGAGGTCAAGCGCGCCACGCAAATTAGAGCGGCTTTCGCCGAGCGGGCTTGAAAGTACGTTTCAAATCAAACGCTTAGAGCGACTTTGATTTTTTGGGGGATCGACACAAATGGCC